>NZ_JAKDUI010000108.1 GCF_030457785.1 Psychrobacter sp.
AACAATTGGATTTGATAATTAATTTATAACACTTTTAGGTGGAATTGACTATATAAGAAACATTAGCGTATACAACCTTTCCAAACACCTGATCAGTCATTATCGCTGCTCGTGTGGGTGGTGATGTTGAACTGAAAATGCTTCTCACCGAACAATACTCCAAATATTAGCAACAAATACTGGCGTACCTTGCTGGATAATAATTTTTTGTAATAAAGCTGTATCATAATACTTTATTATGTTTGTTTTAGCACAGTTATGAACGCTTTTCTAGCAACTATAAGGCTGAGATTCAGATTCATCATTGCCATAACACCCACCACCACCGACTCCTTACCACCGACCGACTCCTTATAGAGCACTCTTAATAGACGCCCCTTGTTTCATGCTTAGATACTTTATGCTTAGATAATAGCGATGTATCTATCAGTTTGATAATCTCCCTAGTGGCTGCACAATCGTTTCACCTTCTCACATTTCACTATATAATAAATTAATGATTATAACGGTGATTACTATGACAGCTGCTCAATGGTTTAAGAAAAGCCCCTACATACTCGGTGTTTTACTCGTTACGGCTTGCCAGCCACCGCCTGTCGATGAACCTGCGATTGATGACAATAATGCCAAAGCAGACGCGCCACTCGTCATCGACGACGATAGCGTCACGATGACACCCGATCATATACTTAGTATCAAAATGGTCCGCTATCAACCAAGTCTGGGTTTGCAAGGCAGCATAGAACCTATTAGGCAAAGCAACTTTATCGCTGCCCATTCAGTCAATGTACGGAAAGTACTGGTCAGTGAAGGTCAAGTGGTCGAAAGTGGCACGCCGTTATTTATCGTCAGGCGTCTGAATGCGACAGATAAAACGACAGAAAACGCCCACTCAGTAACCAACACGGATACGAATAATTATACGACACCAGAGAAAACAGATACCTCTGCAAGTGACCTTGATCAAAAGGCTACTGAAACACTAGAAAATGTGGGGGACACAGAACAAACGCATGCCCAAACGGCAATGTCAGGGACGGAGACGAACTCTGCTACCACTAGCACACCTGAAACCAATACTAGCGCTGATATCAAAGACCATTCTTCTGAAAACGCAAACACCTCAACTGCTAGCAGTCGTGACTCAGAGACTCAATACAACTGGGTCACCGTTCGCGCGAGTTTTGCAGGCCGTGTAGAGAAATTAACGGCCAAGGCAGGGCAAGATTTTTCCGCTCGCACCTCCTTACTGCAATTAGGTGACGAGAATCGTTGGCGCTTTGTCGCCACCTTACCCATTCAGGCTGAGCCTCAACTGTCAGTAGGCCAAACCGTCAACTTCTCTGCTGAAGAAATACCCGAAAAATTTACCGGTCAAATCAGTAAACTTACGACGACCAGCCAACCGAAATCGTTGCGGGTTCACGTCAACGTCATTGATAACGTGACAAGTCGTGAAAAGCTGTTGCCTGATATGCAGGTAACGGGTCGAGTCAATTACGGTCAAATCGACGTTGGTACTACCGTACCAGAGCGCGCGCTGCATGACGTTGATTTGACGGAGTTACACAAGCCACCATACAAACCTCTCAGACCCTTGGCCGCCAATATATGGATTATTGGACAAGATCAACGTTTGACACACCAATCTATCGAAGTCGTCGAATACAACCCTGCCACCAAACAATACTTAATCGCGGGCGTGAGTAACGACAGTTTGATTTTCTTGGCAGACTTACCCATTGACGCCCAAGGAAAAAGAGCCATCGTTTCATAAGCTTAGGTGCGGGCAGTTACATTACGTAGAAACATTAACAAAGCCTCTCTTGTTTTGTTACAACCAAATTAGGCAATATACCCGTAAGTTATACTCTACGCCGAAGTCAGGTAAGTCTCGTGTCGAAGAGTCGAAAAAGTAAAGTAAGCTGATTTAACTTAATGCTTTTTTGAGCGGTCACTGAACCATTTGAGTATCTGCCATTTAAGTATCTATCGTTTGCTTACATAGGTATTCGGTAGGTTTGTTTTTCATTAGAATAATAATTTTTGCCATGACCCTGTGCCGTAACAATGGGCATTTTTCCAGCTTAAACCGCTTGAAGTATGACTTATTAAGAACAATATATTGAACCGTGGAAGAAAGCTGAACAAATAAAGTTGAACATTTAAGGAATAAAGGGCTCAGAACTTCGTACTGATATTTGGCAAATCTTCATACAGGACCAAATATTACAAAGTGTTTGTCGTATTGACGCCCAAAAGAACCATCGCTGATGTGTTTATCATCACTTCAGTAATTCAGCACCATAAAATTCTAGCAGACCATAACAAAAAATAGAGGATGACCCATGAGTAAACAGGTTTTATTAATCGAAGACGATCCAGACTTAGCAGAATTGATCAGCGACTACTTGACCATGAATTATTATGATGTACATCATGCGGGTGTTGGTCAGGAAGGTCTTGATTTATTAGATGCCAAAGAGCGTGATATTGATTTGGTCGTGCTCGACTTGATGCTGCCGGATATGGATGGCATGCAAGTTTGCCAGAAGATTCGTGGCAGTAAGAACACCACAACCAATAAGACACCCATCATCATGCTAACCGCGAAAGGTGATACCACTGATCGCGTACTCGGGCTGGAAATGGGCGCCGATGACTATATCGCAAAGCCATTCGAGCCTCGTGAGCTTTTGGCTCGTATTCGGGCGGTTATTCGCCGTCATGAACAGCCCAATCAAGCTGATAATCAGTCGGATAGTTTAGCCTTTGGTCGATTAAGCGTATTTCCGGACAGTCATGAAGTCACCATCGACGATGAGCCTGTGCGTCTGACAACGCACCAGTTCCAATTGTTGCATTATTTTGCTACTCATTCTGGCAAGGTGCTAAACCGTGAGCAGCTATGGCAAGCGATGCCAAATGATGACAGCTCAGACAATATTGATCGTGCCATTGATGTCCATATTTCACGCCTGCGTGCGTTGATTGAAGACAACCCTCGCCAGCCAAAGCGTATCATTACAGTACGTGGCGTTGGTTATCAGTTTGCCACCGATCAGATGTAAGATTTGAAAGTGTCCGATGGCTCACCCAAACAGTCGCATTGTATGCCATACAGCGCGACGCAATGTGAGTCGCTATAGACGCCCGAAAGTAGAGATAGTGTGATGCAGCAATTGGGTTTTCGTTCCGTATTTGCCAAGCTATTTGCCAGCGTGATGCTGGCACTTATCTTATTTGCGGTTGCTATGGTACTGCTGACACAGCTTGTCCACGATAAGGATGCAGGCATTCGATCAGAAGTATTATCCACGCAAATATTGGGACAAATAGATCCTTTTTTACACGAGCTAAATGTCGCGATTGACAATGACAACCGTCTACAGTCACGGTTTATGCTGGCTGTTGTCAAAAAAAGCTTCGATATCTTCGATGAGTCGCTACAGGCGAAAATGGGACTGTACGATGATCAAGGTCGGCTGCTGATGCAAACCGATCACAGTGATCTACCGTTAGAGCTGCCGCCCAAACCTTCTATGCTTTCTCGTATTTTCCCCTCCTTTTCAGACAGCACTACCCCGCAGCAAGCACAGGCATATAGCGGCACTGGCTATACACTGCTATACGAATCACGCTTACCACCCAAAAAACCAGTGCTGTCAGCTGCATTGAATCTATTTACGGGGACCTTACTGCTGCTAGTCATCATGGCAGGTGTACTATGGTTGATCGCTCGTACCATGACTTGGCGTATCGACCAGATGAGCCAACAAATGATACAGTTGGGCGACGGCGATTTTACCGTGCGTGTGAATGCGCGCGGTAACGATGAAATCGCTTCTTTAGCACGCGGTTTCAACCAAGCAGCCCAAAAAATCGAACACCTCATCGATGCCAACAACTTACTACTGGCACACGCATCGCACGAGCTACGCACCCCAATCACGCGCATTCGTTTACAGATTGAGATGATGGATATGCTGACGTCAGCACTGCCATCTGACACCAAAGGAAAGTTTGATAAACGTGCACAAGCTGTCAATCGAGATCTGTCAGGACTCAACGATTTAGTAGAGAGCATACTACTGGTGAGCCGCTTGGATGCTGGCCACGCGCTACAGCAAGTTGAGCGGTTAGACTTATATGATTTAATCAATCAAGAACGCCAACATTACCCCGAAGCAACGTTGATTGGTGAGCACATCATGATTGACGGCCAGCCTTCTATGTTGACTCATCTCATTCGCAATTTATTAAATAATGCGATGTTACACGGTGTCCCTCCTGTGACTGTACTGCTCTACGGTGTTCAGACCATTGATGAAGCCAGTGATATTCCAGACTATCTACTGCAAACCCTAATCTGCAGTAGCTTCGTCGACTACAACAGTTCGGACTTCGACTCTTATGCCGAAAACCCTGCAGCTGGTGACACAGAAAGCTTGAAAGCAGCTGAATCTATAAGCGATGATTCAGATCTACCTGAGAAAACCAAAGACGAAAAAACTAAAGACGAAGTGGGAGAGTCTACTTCTGCACTTTCCATTGCTGAACTACCAGCACCAATTATTTATAAAAATGGCGAAAACGTTACCGAGACTGCTACTGATGTTCAGGACGATGTTGACGGCTCAACCAATGTCATTGCTAATAATACAGATGAAGCTAACGACACTCACGTCGATACAGCGAGGTTAGTGTCAGTAAGCAATCCAGCACAAACAAATGAAAATCCTTCGTTCATAGCTGGCTATCATCGTGTCACCGGAGACTTGACCGACAAAATCAAAAAAATCAATTGGCGTGCCGTTCCAAAAAATGGCACCGATCAATTCATTGGCCTCAATCCTGTGGAAACAGTTACTGACGTCGACACATCAAAGGACAGCAAAGAAAATACGAAAAATAGCGCAAACGACAAAGTTAAAAAAACCACTAAAGTCAATGGCCTGTCTGAAGACAGCGCCTCAGATATCCCGCGCAAAGAAAATCTATTTACCAAGCATTTGAAAAAAGAAAAAGCAGAAGTCGTGCGCCCTCTACCCAAATATGCGGTATTGTCCGTGATCGACGAAGGAACTGGGATTCCCGAAGACAAGCGCGAAGAGGTATTTAGTCCATTTGTACGTCTGCAGCAAAAGAATAAAGGCTCTGGTCTAGGCTTATCGTTGGTCTCACAGATCGTCACTGCCCATCAAGGTCGCATTATCACTGATACCATCAATGGTCATACACGGTTTTTAGTCATCATACCTGTAAAGCATGACTAAGACGTGTCCTCGATTTAATCCATATTACTCTAAACAACACTCTAAGCAACGGTCAGCCAAACAGGCGAAGACTGGCTAAACCTACCCAACAACGCTATCACCTGGTACTTTTTATCAGGTGCATGCCTTAAACATGCCTTGGCTTGCATCTGCCCTTACTTTGCTTAATCACGATTCCCCATAAGCAGCTAACGGATGTGCATATCCAAAACACCCATTAATATGCTATATTAGCGCCCTTTATCGTAGGGTTATTGACGGTTGTTTTTTACTTGATTTTCTCATTCAAAATCTGACATTCATTTTTTATTTTTCTGGCAGGCTACTTCTATCCTGCTGGATGACATATGACTTGATAATAAAAATCTAACAACACCTTCAAGACTCTTAAAAAACTATTGAATTTTGAGCCCGCCATGAATGACATGATTGTCTTAAACGACGTGACCAAAAGGTTTTTAAGCGACCGATCAGTCAAAGACAAAGACGGCAAACCACATTGGTTTACTGCTGTCGAGCCAACGTCACTGTCTATCCAACAAGGTGAAATATTTGGCCTAATGGGCTACTCTGGTGCCGGAAAGTCCACCTTATTACGTCTTATTAATATGCTTGAGCGCCCAGACTCAGGTCAGGTTATTGTCGACGATACGGATTTAACCAAGTTATCCGCCGGTGACTTACGGGTGGCTAGGCACAATATCGGTATGATTTTTCAGCAATTCAACTTGATGTCAAATCGTACGGTCTTTGACAATGTCGCCTTTAACTTAACCGTTGCCGGCTATCCTCGCCGTGATATTCAAAAACGCGTCATGGATTGTCTGGAGATCGTAGACCTGACAGATCGTGCTGGTCACTACCCTGCACAGCTCTCAGGTGGACAAAAACAGCGCGTCGGCATCGCACGTGCGATTGCGCCTAGTCCAAAGGTGCTTCTGGCCGATGAGCCAACCAGTGCGCTTGACCCAGCAACGACTCGCAGCTTGCTGACCTGTCTGCGTGACATCAATGACCAACTTGGTGTGACCATCGTCATCGTTACTCATGAAATGAGTGTTATTCGTAGACTCTGCGATCGTGCAGCGTTATTGCATCAAGGGGAACTACTGGAAGTGGCTGATGTCAGAGACGGCTTGATTCAGGCAACCACCCCGATCGGCAAAGGCTTAGTCGTAGAAGACTAATGAGGCAGGAGAAATAGATATGTTAACTGGTACTGAATTATCCGCCTCGATAGACAAGCTGTATGACCTACGCCAAGAAATTATGGATGCGTTCGTTGATACCTTTATCATGCTTGGTATTTCTACGGCGGTAGCGATCTTCATCGGTGGGCTATTTGGAATATTTCTGTTTTTATCCAGTGATAGACAGTTTTTGCAAAATAAAACACTGTACGCGCTGCTAGGCGGTGTTACGAACTTTATGCGCGCGTTCCCGTTTGTGATTTTGATGATCGCCATGAGCCCATTTACCAAAGCCATTGTCGGTACAGGCATTGGGCCAATTGCCGCATCTTTGGTGTTGGCGATTGCCGGCTCGTTCTACTTTGCACGTTTGGTCGAGCAAAACTTACGTGAAGTGCCACGTGGTATTATCGAGGCCACAGAATCTATGGGCGCACGCCCCTTTACTATCATTAAGGTGCTACTCAATGAGGCTCGCTCAGGCTTAGTACTGTCGGTGACCATTCTGTGCATTAGCCTGCTGTCCTATTCAGCAGCGGCTGGTATGATTGGTGGTGGTGGTTTGGGTGATTTGGCCATTCGTTACGGCTACTATCGCTATCAAACTGAAGTCATGATTTTTATCGTTATTGTGCTATCAGTCATGGTCATCGCCATCCAGTCTACTGGTAACTGGTTGGCCAATCGCCTAGATAAACGCTAAATGTCTGTAGTAAATACTTGACATTGCCATTGACTGGGTTTATTTTTGGCAGCAACTAACCATTATCTCAGCGCTTATGATTAAAAAGCAGCATTGCTATCGAGAATGTTGCTTTTTTTAATGCTCAGACCATAGGCCGTATTGCATATTTACCGGGGCGTGCTGAACATTCTCAAGACCATTGCCTTGTTCGAATGCTCAAGTACATCCCAATTACGTTATGTATTCTCATTGATCATTAAGGAACCTCTATGAAATTAACAGATATCAGCCGTCAGTTAGCCACAGCATTTGCGGCTGTTGGCGTATCAGGTTTGGTCCTAGTTGGCTGTAGCAACTCATCAGCACCAGAAGAAAATACTGAAGCAGCAGCAGAAACTGCCGCCAGTGACATCGATCCTGAACACGGCAAAATCGTCATCGGTACGACTGAAGGTGACTTTGCTGATATGGTACGTAACCAAGTCAAAGGCTCACTAGAAGAGCAAGGTTATGAAGTTGAGCTGATTGCATTTACTGACTACGTGCGCCCTAACTTGGCATTGGCTGAAGGTGACTTGGACATCAACATCTTCCAACACAAACCTTACCTCGATACGTTTAAGACAGAAAACGATCTTGATTTGGTCGAAGTCTTCCAAGTCCCAACAGCGCCACTTGGCATCTATTCAGGTAAAAAATCTAGCTTAGATGAAGCTTTTGAAGGCATGAGTGTTTCTGCGCCAAACGATCCAAGTAACTTTGCTCGCGCATTAGTTATGATGGACGATCTGGGTTGGATCACGTTAAAAGACGATATCGATCCATTGGCTGCGTCAAAAAATGACATCGCTGATAACAGCAAATACAATATTGATATCGTTGAATTAGAAGCCGCTCAATTGCCACGTGCCCGTGATGAAGTCGACTTCGCCGTCATCAATGGTAACTATGCAACTGATTCTGGCATCGAACTGACCGAAGCACTGTTCCAAGAGCCGAGCTTTGCTTATGTGAACTGGTCAGCTATCAAGTCTGCTGATGTTGGTAAGAAATGGGTCGAAGACGTCACCAACGCTTATAACGCAGAAGGCTTCAAACAGTACGCTCACGATACGTTCCCAGGCTACAAATACCCAAGCATTTGGAATGAAAGCAACGACACGGCACCAGCTGAAAATGATGCTAGCACTGTACCGGCAGAAGGCGAGAACGCTGAGTGATGAAGAATTGCTCGGTGATAGAAAGTCGCTCGATGATAAAAAGCAGCACTGCTATTTGATTGCCAAAGACGCAGTATGCTGATACCAAAAACGCTCATTACCTATCGGTAGTGAGCGTTTTTTATTCAGAGATGAGCGAGCTTTTAAGCCCCTTATCCGTGCCTCATAACATTTTAAAAAATGACGTTACAGCCTGTTTGTCCTTTGTAGGAAAGCGTCAGTGACGCTTTTACTTCGTCTACGCTTTCTTTACAGTGATCGGGTTGAATAGTAATCTTTATATAATTGGGTTGAACACAGTTTAA
>NZ_JAKDUI010000109.1 GCF_030457785.1 Psychrobacter sp.
CAATGTTAAACAGCTTTTTATTATAGTGTTCTCTATAAAGAATCTACTATTAAATTAACATCGCTCAAAATAGGAATGCCCTAAAATAGAAGCACTTTAATTCCAGCTGTCATCTGTGCCGCAAGTATCAACACCGTCGATTTCACGGCACTTAATGCCTCGGTAGTTGAGCGTCAAATCGCCATCATCGCTCATTAATTCATTACTTTTAGGCTCGGCAGTGATGATCCACTCCGAAGTCAACGGATCAGGTCCAACAGTCACCGTATATAGCGCCGTGCCCTGTCTAGGGTAATCATCCTCCAGCCCTGCCTTTAGATCGTTACTGTATTTGCCTTGCGCCAATTTACCGCTTTCGAGGCTGGCAGCGATGTTTTGCAGCTCGGTCATCATATCCGCACGTTTGGTTTTTTCGGCGTAGCCTTGATAGCTAGGATAAGCAATGCTCGCCAGCACACCGATCACCGCCACGACGATCATCAACTCAAGTAGAGTAAAACCGAACTGCTGTCGTCTGTTAATAGCATATTGATTGGGGTACTGATTAGGGTGTTGATTGTGATGTATTACTGACATTACCACTGCTCCTGACCAGTACCGCAGTCTGCTGCTGAGATGTCTATATCCGACGCGTTTTGACAGCTCAGCCCTGTACTGGTGAGTACAATATTATGAGCATTTTGGAAGATACCTGTATCATTGGGCGTGGCTAGCATCTTCCACGTACGCCCAGTGACGAGGCCGGTCGCAACCAGCGAACTGCTCGTGTCAGCACCATCTACTAAAGTGATGGCATAGCGATGATTATCTTCGTCACTACCATCAGGGATGTAGATGGTCTGGTTGTTGGCTTCATCATAGCTATAGGATACAGTATTGTCATCACTGTCGACCACCGCTGGTATAAACCCTTGATAGCTCAGAGATCTAGCACGCCAGCGCTCTAGCTGAGTCTGTAGCTGTAGCATTTTTGCCTGAGCTTCTCGCTCTGCATTGAGCACTACGTAGCGTCGATAGCTCGGAATAGCGATGGCAGCGAGTATCGCAATGACAGAAACAACGATCATCAGCTCGATGAGCGTAAAGCCGCGCACATCTTTTTTGTATGCCCAACCAGATGTTGCTGTGGGCAACGTCACATTCGCAGGCGTGTTATCCGTCATTTTTATCATTGGTCACGCTCGTACCAGACTCTAGGCTGAAGAGTATAACGCTCATTAAAGATATACTCAGTAGCACTACCGTCACCGCCAGCATTAAAGTCCACTCTGTTACCTGTATCGATGCGATCTTCTAATGTGGTTGTCCCGATTAGCACTCTTAGGTTAGTATTATCTGCATTAAATGCACCCAATGCCAGCTCTTGAATACCTTGACCCGCCTGTACAAACCCACCAGTACCTGTGACAGAAGTGTCTTCCATACACACACCATAAGGTAAGCAATATAGCTGACGCTCAGAGGCGCCTCTAATTTGCGCCGCACAGCTATCAGTGCTTCCATAATGATAGTCAGGGTTGTAGACGGTAGTATATAGCAAGCTGTTGATGACTGCGCTATCGCCCATGCTCTTGTTGTATTGGACGTCTGCTTCACCGTTAAAACGGGTCAATGGATAATACCAGCCATCCTGTGTACCTGCGATCATGCCTGCCTTAGCAGCGTTTTTGGCATCTTCAGTTGGTGTATTCCCTAGCTCATCTTCTAAATTGACTAAGTCAGCTTCTGTAACATCTTCGACATTATAAGTCGATGTCGTATAGAGATCGCTGCGTGTCACATCACTGTCGATGATACCGTAGACCCGATTGGCGAAAGTATTATCCTCTCGTAATTTAGATAAAGGCGCGCTGCGGTTACCTGAAACCACATTGACTAAGGCAAAGAGGTTACCGTTGTTATCTCCGCCTTCGCTACGATAAAAACTAACGACAGGACGATCATAAAAGCGATAAGCATACTTACTGTTACTTACGTCGCTCGGTTTGGTGTTTAGTATACGCACGGCGGGCTTGGCACTGAAGCTCGATACCGCTGTAAACCCGAAATCATCTGAGCGTGCATTCTGCAGGTCGATACGGAATACTTGACCACCAAGGTCAGCCGCATAAATATGATCGGTCAGACCATCATTGTCACGATCCAACACGGTAATCTCACCAGTAATACTGTGTATCATCTCATCAGTTTTGACATTTTCACCAGCACTTGCCGCACTGCTGGTTGACCATATCAATTCGCCTGTTTGCGCATTGATCATGTAGATAGCGTTACCCTTTGCAGGATCAGTCGCTGTCGGGACATATTCTTCGTCTTCATAACCCATGTCATAACCACCACCGAAGATCAGTACGTCGGTTGGATCATCATCACTCTCGTTTATACGAATTTTAGCCTCTGTAGGCTTGCTCCAAATCTGCCCTAAACGCTCAAAATGGTCTGAAGAAGTATAGTTAAGACCCTCTGGCGTAATCGTAAACATGACTTCTGGAGAGGACTCGTTAGTGATATCTATCCCATAAAAGGCTTCACCGCCCATCCGCAAACCACCATAAGCAAACATGCCATTATCACTTGCTGTATCCACAGTGACTTTATCGTTTTCTAGGTCATATTTATAGTCGGTGGCCACAAGCCACGGTGCGTCGACCCCAAAATACGGCTGACCAATGGCACTTTTAGTTGAACCGCTAACCAGTGCCTCTGGTTGGTTGATCATCATCGATCTTGGAATAACAGCAACGGCTTCTTTACCATCATCACTGTCGACTAGGTGTAATGCGCCATCCATAGAACCAAACAAGACGTAATCTTCACGATCGTCAGTGATGCGCCCGTTGTCATCCAAGGCAGCACCATAGGAGATGGCCGCAGGCGTTGAATGTAAAACACCGCCCAGTACTTTGATACTTTGGCTAGGCTGAACCAATGTCAGATCATTTATATTGACGTCTGGTGATGCACGCTCACTCATGGTCACTAAATTTATCTCAGCATTATCGTGGTCAGCGGTGTCAAACCCTAAGAAGTTCAGCAAACGCAACTGGTTCTGTGTCGTATAGGTCGCCGTATCGACCAATTGATCGAACCCCACTGGTCTGCCTTCACTGCTAACACCCAACTCACGCAATATCGGCTGTTTATTACTACTAGAGGTATAGTCCTCAACGTATATCTTGCGTAAATTTTCACGCCCCGATGTCGGTGTGCGCAGCTGCGCATACACACCGCCTGCTCTAATGCTACTATTGGCAGTTTCACCATTCTCTGTAAAGTCAGCCGTTTGCCACACGTCTTGTGTCGTCGACCTCAAATCGCCCGCAGCACTGTCGTACAATGGCTCATTACTGTTGCCAAACAACGTACCCTGATCTAAATTATACTTTTTAAGATTGCCTTGCCATATACTTTTGTTTTCACCGACCTCAGGCGCTAGCATGGGCAGATAAGCATAAGCTAACTGGGCAGCTGCTTGATATGGGTTTTCTGGGACGGTAATCGTTCCTGATGGTGCAGACGGTATCGTTTGATTTAGGTCAGCGGCAAAGCTAGTAATACTTTTGACGATATCCTCCGTGGACTGTGCTGAATAAAAACCACCTTCGCCGAAACCACCAACACCTGGCAAATCAGGGTGCGATTTTGCCCCCCAGTTACAGGCATTTTTTGCATCTATATCGCTGATACTATCGCAATCATAGAACACACCTGAATCTTGTTCACCTTGTGCGTTGGTGAAATCCAAGTTTGTAGAGATATCATCACCGACAGCGAGATCAGAACCAAACCCGACGACAGCGGTTAAAATAGTGCCGCTCTGACCCAGAGGGTTCTGAGTTGGGTCGCGCAAAGCTTTGGCAAATGCGCCAACTTCAGGCATACCATTGCCGAAACTACTACCATTAGGTAAACCATTCCCAGACGCACTAAACGATGCGCGGTCTAGCGCCGATGCCATCATAGAAGCGGATGCCGGTGAACTGTTTGGTACACCATCGGTTAAAAAGTAAATGCCGCGCCCATCACAAGAAGATGACGACGTTATTGGACTGATGTAATCATTTCGAGACTTGGCCGCTTGAATTGATTTATTAAACCCACTAAACCCCCAAGCATTAGCACTCTGAGTTACGTTTTTACTCCAGCAGGTGCGCCCACTGTAGAATTGACAGCTAACAGACGAGTGCCCCCATGGTAGGGAGTATCCAGAGAACGTCACCGATGTACAACCCGTACCAGTATGGCTGGTGCAACGATAGTAGGTACCTCCAACGCTGAGATACTCTTCTCTAGGTGCAGTAATAGAACCAGAAGTGTTGGTACCTAGCATATAAGCACCTGCCTCAGCATAGGCATTCGCTGTCGGAGTACCATTGCCACCGACAAGTTTAGCTACAGCGACTTTGATTTTCTGCCGTTGTGATTCATCCAGTAATGCCGCAGGCACCAATATCTTGCCACTGCTGCCATCAGGTCCTGTATAGTTGTTATCGCTGTTGCTTTGTGACGAAAACTGACCGATGCCGATAGATACCTTCTCCGAATCGAGTGCATCTGTATCCATTAATTCAAAAATAGCGTCTTTTAAGCGCGTCAGCCGATCATAGTATGCTTGACCAGTCGTAGTTAGACAGTATCTTCTGTCGTAGTTAGGTGACGTATTAGAGTTTCGATCACGAATAGGATTGTAATAGTAGAGGGCTACGCCTGATGGTAAATCACAAGCATCTGCCCCCACCTGAGCAGCTGTCATACTACCTGATGTATCAAGCATCATCGTGATGGTCACTTTGCCATCTTCAGCTGCCTGATATATCTCCAAATCACCGATCTGTTTGCCATCAGTGGCACTATGCGCTGAGCTGCTGATAGCGGTTAGACCAAATAATACCGCTGCCGACAAGGCGGTAACACGCCATTCACGTCTACTAGGCTGTCTGTACTGTGGATGCTTCATGATCTTACCCTTATGCTATCACTACAATGAATGCGCTATATTTTATATCTACGGTTTAGTTTTTAATTACGGTCTACCGCTATTTGGAGCACCCGCCTACCTTTCGAGCATCAACCCATTTAGACTGGTTCTAATCAGGTTTTATACTAATCAGGTATTAAGCTACAGAGCATTTCTGTGGTCTTGCCACTGCCCTTACCTAGCTCACTACACTTAGTGCGCTGAGACTGGTTTTCTACATTGGCCATTTCATAGAGCACTTTGCTCGGCACTCCTGCCTCAGCCATACAGCCAGCGAGGGTTTCTTCTTTATCAACGACGCTGTCGTATTTGCTTGTCATCGCTAGACAGTTTTTGGCAGCATCTTCTGCACCTGCATAAGAGGGCAATATCGCACTGCTGTTGATATCAAACAAATAGGCTTGACTAGAGCTGCTGCTACCATCTTGCCCGATTGTATACTGCGAAAAAACCTCAACGTCTGGACTAGGCGGTGTTAAGCCAATATTGACTTGAGTCATACTAGCACCACGCTGGCTAACATAGTCATCGGGCTCAGAAGGGTTACAATAGCCATTATCACTGCCTAATATATTACCGCCACCTGGCACTGTGATCGTGGTTTGCCTAATATTAAAAAACTGGCCACGTGGTCGGAAACAAAAGATGTACTCATCATTGATATTGCCCAGGCTAGTCATAAAATAACCAAAAGGCCCACCACTTCCTGTCATCTCTTTATAGATATCGGTGCTACTATCGCCATTCATGGTTTGTTCTATATTTTGATTGGCATTGTCAGCAGACTGTACCAGCAGTGTATTTATCTGATCACTCGTTGCCAGACGTAGATCCGTCGTGCTGTTTCTGACCGCCATAACACCACCCAAAATAATCAATACTAAAAATAATAACACCACTATCAATACCGCACCTTGCTGAGCAGCAGGTGACTGCATTTTGGGGTATGAGTATTGTTGATCGTCAAACATTTTACTCTCCAGTTATGATGTGGTCTAAAGCGTTGCTGCTGTTGGTGTCGTAGCTGTCACATTCATCAACCGAGCATTACGCAATAGCACGGTAGACTCATAACTGCGTCGATAGAACTTTCTACGTCCGGTGTCAGCTTTCAGGTTTTGATCCACCCCCAAGATAGTAAACGCCTCTTGATCAGCATTGGTTATCAGTGGCGTAGTACTACGGATGACAGTTCCTATTTTTAGCGTTGTGATCGGTGGTTTATCGTCCAGATCCAAATAAACTTTTGGTGCTAAATAAGTCATTTGGCCGATATCTGTCTGAACACCCAAAAGCACTTTGAACTGATCAACTGCTGGCACAACAACAGCACCATTGCCCGAAAACGCAGTAGTAACTGTCCCGTCTTCAGACACTCGACCTGCCTTACAAGCCAATGCCAGATCCTGTACTCCTGTGCCAGCGCTCGCGTCTGTCTGTAAACGCACAAAGTAGCGTTCAACGACCCAATCAGAACTACCGGCCAAGATCTCAGCGCCTTCGCAATCATACATCGGACTGGGCGTGATGTTTTTATATTGTATCGTCAACTGATCGCTGTCTACGCCGGTCATATTTGATACACCTGTCCACCCTGTAGAGTCAGCACTGTTGGTCAGCAACGTAGTATCTGTGGTATTCGTCGTCCCCAAGTTGGTAGGAGTCAGTACGACGCCACCGTGATCACTGTTACTGCTAATACTGGTAATAGGGTTGCCTAAATTGGCAAGACGCATGTTGTCTTCCAACCCTTGTAGAGCAAATATACTACTGTCTTGTACTTCTGAGGCGCTTTGTTGGATAGTAACCGTGCGGGTATTGATAATATAGACCTGTATCACAGCTGCCGATATCAGTAGCCCTAAAACCAATGAAATCATAAGCTCGATTAGAGTGAAGCCTGCCATTGTGTTGGCATAAGGAGCCTGCCTACCCAAACGGTCATGGCTTTTTTCTCGCTGAATTTTTCTCTGAATTTTTCGTTGAGTATTATTATTAGACATCGTCATCAGTACGCCTCCGAAATCAAGCATTGGCTACCGTTTTTATAAACACCGTTACTATTGGCACAAGCATCATCATCACTGTTGTCAAGCATTGCTTTGGTATCATTCCACGCGGTAATGACACACATCTGTCTTTGAATATCAGCTTGATCGGTATTCGCTGGACAACTCACAACCGCGAGATCAAGATCTTCTTCTGCTGCTATTTGCTTGACCAACAACGTATCACGGGCAGCGATCTGATTGATATTACACGGCTGCTCTGGTACTTCCTTACCATCATCGGTGACTGTCGCTGCTGAAAGACAATTATTCGCCCCACTGATAGAGATCTCTGTTCCATCAATAGAGACACTATAATCTCCACTCTCTGGTTCTGGTATGCCAGCAACGGCTTGTACAAGTGGTATAGCTCCCGTCGCCGACGCTGATGCCGTCGAAAAACCTGTGCCACTACCAGTGACATAAGCATCAGGATAAGCACGCATCACTTCTGTCAAGTTGCGTACCAAGGTCAAAGACTTGGTACGCACCAAGCTTTCATCAGTAGCACTGACGGCTCGTACCTGTAACGCGCTAAAACCAAGTACTGCAATCGATAGCAGTAATACAGCGACAAGCACTTCGATTAAGCCAACACCATGTTGGGAGCTTGAACGACTCATGAGCAACTTCCTCCCGTCTGGTTGGTGATAATAGCAGTCTTGCTAACCGCAACTTGTTTCGGCGTTGCAGAGGTATTGTCATCACATATGGTATAAGTAACCGTAGCATCCACCCGCTTGCTAGGCTCAAAGGTAATGGTCACCGAGTCAGTGGGGGTTGATGTTAGGGTGATTTGATCATCGTAGTTATAACTAGCGATCGTACTTGCATCTCCATCGGATCCCGAGATTGTGATAACACGAGGCGTACTTGTATTATCGAAGCTCAACGTCACATCTTGCCTCCGAATCACACTCTCTGCTTTTGCTTCACTTAAGGCGTTGTCGAGCGTCGCTGTCGTTGACTTTACTCGCTGATTGGCAAACTGAGTACCCATTGCAGGCGCGGCAATACTGACAATAATAGCAACCACGGCAATCGTGACCATCAGCTCTATCAAGGTAAATCCTGAGATGGACATTGATTGTTTGGATGGTAGGCTGTTCATAGATGCGTTCACATCACTTCCCTATTCATAACGGCTATTATCTGTCTAGCAACTCTAATCGTTTTAACAATCACAGACCATGACAACGGGCTGACATTTATCATGCTACAGCACCTTTGTTTTATCTACACAATATTGAATATACTACGTATTTCATGCAATTTTCGTTCCAGATACACACCAGAATGCAACAGAAAAAGATATACTAAATCAATATCTTAATGAAAGTAATGGCTTAACCTTAGCACGACGTACAAACATTCTTTCAATAGCGACTATATATATTCATTGCTCATAATATAACTTTTTAGCCAGATTTTAGCAATCTAATTCAGCTACGTTCAACAATGTTAAATATGTGCACTCAGGCACAGCTGGCTACTATTTATTGTTAAAAGAGCATTTTGAGATAAGATGTCAAGTATCTATAAGGTATGGCCACATATTTTTTACGTTAAATATTAAGGTGTGTCG
>NZ_JAKDUI010000110.1 GCF_030457785.1 Psychrobacter sp.
TACGACTAGGCAACCAAGTGAAGATTGTACTTATAGCACATCGAACGAAGTTAACAACGTCGTACAAATTTAGTCGAGGCATAAATTACATCATGCCGCCCATTCCACCCATACCGCCCATGCCACCAGCACCGCCGCCCATAGCAGCCATGCCGTCATCGCTGTCTGGTAAATCAGTGATCATCACTTCAGTGGTGAGCATAAGACCTGCAACAGATGCTGCGTTTTCTAGTGCTGAACGTGACACTTTGGCAGGATCTAGGATACCCATTTCCAGCATATCGCCGTATTCACCAGTGGCAGCATTATAGCCATAATTGCCGCTACCATTTTTCACTTCATTGACCACGACAGATGCTTCTTCGCCTGAGTTGCTAACGATTTGACGTAAGGGTGCTTCCATCGCGCGACGTAGGATGTTCATACCTGCGTTTTGGTCATCGTTGTCGCCTGTCAGGTCAGACAATGCATTCATCGCACGCACTAACGCCACACCACCACCAGGGACGACACCTTCTTCTACGGCTGCACGAGTTGCATGTAGTGCATCGTCAACACGGTCTTTCTTCTCTTTCATTTCCGTTTCAGTCGCTGCACCTACTTTGATAACTGCTACGCCGCCTGCTAATTTTGCAACACGCTCTTGTAGCTTTTCTTTATCATAGTCAGAAGTAGATTCTTCGATTTGACGGTTAATAGATTCTACACGGTTATCGATGTCAGCAGTATTACCAGCACCATCGACGATGACAGTGTTTTCTTTACCAACAGTGACTTTTTTGGCAGTACCAAGCTGTTCTAGAGTCGCAGTCTCAAGGCTCAGACCAATCTCTTCAGAGATGACCGTACCGCCAGTTAAAGTTGCGATATCTTCCAGCATGGCTTTACGACGATCGCCGAAACCTGGTGCTTTTACTGCACAAGTTTTTAAGCCGCCACGCATGTTGTTGACAACTAGCGTTGCTAGTGCTTCGTTTTCTACATCTTCAGCGATGATTAGCAATGGTTTGCTCTGCTGCATTACTTGCTCAAGTAATGGCACGATCTCACGGATGTTGCTGATTTTTTTGTCGACCAGCAAGATGTATGGGTTTTCAAACTCAGCAGTCAGGCTGTCTTGCTTGTTGGCAAAGTATGGGCTGATATAACCACGGTCAAACTGCATACCTTCGACTACTTCTAGGGTGTCTTCAAAGCTTGAACCTTCTTCTACCGTGATGACGCCTTGCTTGCCGACTTTTTCCATCGCTTGAGAAATCAACTCACCGATTTTGGTGTCTGAGTTCGCAGAGATAGAACCGACTTGTGCAATGGCTTTATGGTCGTCAGCTGGAGTAGAGATATTCTGAATCTCTTTAACCGCCGCGCGAACCGCTTTATCGATACCACGCTTTAGGTCCATTGGATTCATGCCAGCGGCAACTGATTTCATACCCTCTTGCAAGATTGACTGCGCCAATACTGTCGCAGTCGTCGTACCATCACCGGCCACATCGTTTGTGCGACTAGCCACTTCACGTACCAGCTGTGCGCCCATGTTTTCGAATTTGTTTTCTAGCTCGATTTCTTTTGCCACTGAAACACCATCTTTAGTGATGGTTGGCGCGCCAAATGATTTATCGATAACGACGTTACGACCTTTAGGGCCTAGTGTTACTTTTACAGCATTTGCTAGAACGTTTACACCGTCCATCATTTGTTTACGGGCATCAATGCCAAATTTTACGTCTTTAGCCATGTTAAATTACTCCATTATTATAAATATAAAAAATCATAGATATAAAAAGTATAGTTGAATGGGTCGACAGTCTCGTCAAGAAAGACGATCAAATAATGACTGCCAAAAGCGTGCTGAGTACATCATCATACTCAGGAGAATTAACCTTCTAACACACCCAATACATCAGACTCTTTCATAATCAGTAGTTCTTCGCCGTCAACCTTGACAGTTTGACCTGCGTATTGACCGAACAATACTTTGTCGCCAGCTTTTACATCTAGCGCACGAGTCTCGCCGTTGTCACGAACCTGACCATTACCGACTGCCAAGACTTCACCTTGTGATGGTTTTTCTTGTGCTGAACCCGGAAGCAAGATACCACCGGCTGTTTTTGCTTCTTCTTCTATGCGACGGACGACGATACGGTCATGTAAAGGACGAATGTTCATCGAGATGACTCCAAAATTGTTTATTAAAATTGAGGGTTTATTTGAATTAATACTCTCAATAACGACATCCATATGAGAGGTGCTGCTACAAACAATGTAGCATCCAATGCGATATCAATGCGCCTTGAGCTTGTATCAAAAAATGGGGGCAAGATGAGTACGGTTCAAGTGCAGATAACCAAATTTTTATAAGATTTTTTCTTGATGGCAGTAACCCTATACTTACAACCAGTTACTAAATCTCCGAACATTGCGCTTCTGAGCAACATTGACTACAAGAGACAAACTCCAACCCCTGCAACCACTCTTGAATATGTAACAGAGTATGACCATTATAGTCCTTGAACACATAACACTCGACTATATAACAGTAGTACAGAACTCACAGAACGAGATTGGCTGGTATATCAGCGTAAGGATTAAGGAGTACCCATGAGTTTTTTAATGAATCACAAACCATCACTAACCAACGGTATTAGTAGCAATACAAGACGTGAAAAGTCTAGGTTTTTATTTGGCTTGACCACAGGTGCTAGTATCGCTGCTATTGGAGCTTTAAGTATGACTGCACCGACTCTTGCCAGCGCAAAGACCATTCAACCATCAAGCGCCAACTATAACTTTACAGTAGAAGACAAATACAAAGGCACAGCTACCCGAACCCTGAGTAAATCAGGAAGCACTTGGAAATACAATGTAAAAGCCCGTGTTGCTGGGGTCGCTAGTGCGTCACAGAGCAGTACATTTACCATCAACGGTAACAACGTCACCCCAAGTAAGGCCAGTACCATCTATAAACTGTTTGGTCTAGGTCGTACACACAACCTAAGCTTTAACTCTGGTACCAAAAAAGTCACCAGCACCTATCGAGGCAAGACCACGACCATGAATATGGCGCAGCAAGCCTTTGACGATCTAAGCCTTGAAGCACAGATACGCCAAGACTTATTAAATGGTAACTTCTCTGGCAACTACTACATGGCAAAAAAAGACAAAGTAGAAAAGACGCCATTTAAGAAGTCAGGCAATACAACAGTGACCGTCCCTGCAGGTACGTTTAACACGGTGCGTGTCGATCGTATCCACGATGACAGTAGCCGATCTACCAGCTTTTGGTTGGCACCAAGCTTAGACTACTTACCTGTGAAAGTAAGCCAGGTGAATGATGGCAAGAAAATGGACTTAGAGTTGACCAAAACTAACTAAATTATCGTGGGATGATTCGGTTGAATGTGTGACTCAAGCTTTCACTAACAGCTCAATTGAAGTCATACCCTCGCTAAGGTATCTTCACAAAAAAGCGGCGCTCTATATAAGAGCGCCGCTTTTTTGTAGATGCAGTCATGATAGCTATACTAGGAATTTCGAATGGTCAGTCTTGCAGACCTATATTGAGTTACGTCTATGCATCATGAACGAGGTTTTTTGACGACATTATTCATCGAAGGCAATCGCTTGAGTAAAATAAATAACCAAACGTTAACCGCTAGCAATAGCAAAAAGTCTATGAGATAGACGACAATCTCTGCCCAACCGCTTCCGTATATACGAGAGAACAATACCACTCCACTGGCACCCAAATACACCAGAGTCAGCATACTGCCTACCAATAATGCATAAGGTGAACGCCCGCGTAATATCCATGGCGTAAGGATAACGGCTGGTATCAGCCATAATGCTTGCCACGCAACACCGCCAAAAATATCGGGGCTGCTTGGATTAAAGATGCTGATAAGAATCGGCAACCCCAATAGCCTATATGCCAGCCAAATTAACCAAGTAAGCATTAAACGCTGACGAATAGGAGCAATCGGCTTTTTGGCTTTGATAGGCTTTCCAGATTTATTGACTGGTGTTTTATTATGGTCATTACTATCGAATTGAGTATCGGCCATCAGATATATTTACTTCCTAATTAGAGTGTGGGACAGCGAGCTGCGAGTTATCGGCTGCATTCATGGCTATGGCGGCACTTATCAAAGTCGCTTAGCGGTTCCAATCCGCCTGAGCCAGTGCTGTTGCGCTGATGGCCAAACGGCGACCTTGAGCGATAGCCAAATCGCGTTCATCAGTAGAGACTGACTGATCATGCGCCGCACCACTGACATGACTGGCACCATAAGGCGTACCACCACGTTGAGTACGGTTTAGCGCCGGCTCTGCATAAGGTACACCAACAATCATCATGCCGTGATGCATCAATGGCAGCATCATCGTCAGAAGCGTGGTTTCTTGACCACCGTGCATTGAGCCAGTTGCTGTAAATACGGCAGCTGGTTTATTTTGCAGATTACCAGCCAGCCATACTGTCACCGTACTATCCCAAAAATACTTCATGGGCGCAGCCATATTACCAAAATGCGTTGGGCTACCCAACGCCAGACCGCTACAGTCTTTAAGGTCATCCATGGTGCAATACAGATCACCTTCGTCAGGTATTGCAGGCTTACTGGCTGTGGTCTCAGGCGCTACTTCTGGTACCGTGCGGATACGGGCAGTCATACCAGCATCTTCGATGCCTTGAGCGATGGCATATGCTAATGTCTTCGTCGTACCATAATTAGAGTAATAGAGTACCAAAACATACGGGGTGGTCTGACTCATTAGCTATACTTCCTCATCAAATCGTCATTACTATTCTCATAGCACTCATCTCAGACAGCTGTTGTCTGTGCTTAGTATTTACGTCATAGCAGAGGCTTATTACTGCTCGGTACGCTTAATACTGGCGGGCTACGCTATGCACACATTATGCCCGACTCATTCACTGACATGCAATGACCTCACCGTATATTGTCGTGATTCAAATCCGATAATCGGCACTACTATGCATTTTGACACAATTAAACGGCAGGCGATAACGAGCCATCTTTGTTACACTATTGTCACTCTAATACTTGCTAGATGATACATATGGAAAAATTGGCAAAAAAACTCCCGTTTTTACAGCAGCGCTGGTTTCAGTTCTTACGCTTTTTAGTGAAGCATTTTTTCGAAGACAACTGCCAACAGAAGGCCGCATCACTGACTTATACCACGATGCTATCGATTATACCTGTCTTGACAGTATTGTTGATGATCTTATCTTCGATACCAGCGCTCGACTCTGCTAAAGCACAGATATATGACGTCATTTACAGTAACTTACTACCACAGTCTAGCGTGCAAGTTAGCCAATACATCAATACTTTCGCGGAGAAGTCGTCGAACCTGACCATCATCGGTGCACTGGTCTTATTTCTGACAACGATCATTACCTTAACCACTATTGAGCGCGCTTTTAATCAAATCTGGCGGGTGGAAGGTCGTTCGGGTGGGATAAAAAGCCTGCTACGTTACTGGACGCTCGTCACTTTAGGTCCGTTAGTGTTAGGCACGGCCTTTATCGCTTCAAGTGCCGTACAAAGCCTCAGCTTTCTGAACCGTCAAATCGCTGGTTACGGTATTGACTGGTCTTTTTGGGTACAGCTCGTATCAGGGGGTATCACTGTCGCAGGTTTCATCGGTATGTATTGGTTTATTCCAAAAGCACGCGTACCACCCAAAAGCGCAGCCATCGCTGGGTTAATTGTGGCCATCGTCTTCGAACTCATGAAACACCTATTTGGTACTGTCATCGCAAACTTTACCAGTTACGAAGCGATTTATGGTGCTTTTGCCGCATTACCGATATTTTTATTGTGGATATACCTGTCTTGGAACTTGATTCTGTTGGGTGTTGAAATCAGCTATACCTTGACTATTTTTGATACGGAAGAAGTCAAGCCGCGTCATCCATTTTTCAGCTTGCTCGATATGCTCAATTTGGCTTATACCCATCACTTAAAAGGCAAAGCCGTTAGTGAAAAAGCATTGCGCAACGTACTGGGGCGCCATGAGCTGCCCAAATGGTATACCTATATCAACTATTTACAGGACAGTAATCTCATCACCATGACTGATGATAACGATTACGTGTTGAAAAAAGACTTAAGCACTATGTCCTTGTGGGAGTTTTATAGTACTCTACCTTACCCATTGCCGACTAAAGACAAGCTCGATAACATGAAAGCCGAAGCTCAAGAACCTTGGTTAAACTTTTTAATCGATCGTTTTGAGAATACCGAGTCTTACGCGGAACAACAACTAAATCTGCCTCTAGATACCATTTTCGCTACTGCAGAGCCGCGTAAAGAAACGCTCCACGAAGATGAAAAATCCAGTATATTCGGCAGTGACTCAAGTACTGCGACTCCATCAGAAAAAAACAACTCAAACAGCGAAAGCACGCCGTATGTTGACCCTGACGCTTACGACAATCACAATAAGAGTGTCATTTCCACACTATCGAACGCACCTGCTGATACGAACAAGAGTAAACGTGGATATAAAAGAGCTGTCATTACAGAAGCAGATAATCCTAAAAAATCGAATAAATAAAAACCAATCGTAATGCGGTCTATATTCGACACTAAAACAAATACTTGCAAGGATCAATGGATAACCGGTGCGCCACTATTTATGACCAAACACTTGTTTTAATAACGCTTATAATCAATTAAGCTTATATAATGTATTAATTGAGTTGTTAACAACTGCCCTCACCAAAGCCTCATGATCAAAATTTTCGTGGTTGTAAACGTATATTGTCGTAAGCGTACATTGTTTTAGGCATATTTGACGGCTTGACTATAAAACAACCACCGCACTATTTTTGGAGTTCAAAACTTGAGCACCTCCCCTAACGATGGATTTACGAAACAACTCTTCGTAGCAGCTGAGCAAAGATTAAAACAGCTCTCTCAGCTGTTGTCATTACAAGTGTTGGCTGACTTACCCGATCGCTTGAGAAATTTTTGGCAAGCACTGCTTGGCTCTTATTGGTTTATACCCACTGCTTGCGTCATTCTGGGTATATTGCTTGCCCCCTTATTGGTGACGATTGACCAGTCCTTTGATCGTGAGGCTGTTAGGGATATTACCTTTGCTTTCACAGGCAATGGCGATGCTGCCCGCGCTATCATGACGTCGATAGCAGGCGCAGTATTGGGCGTCGCTGGCACCACCTTTTCTATTACTATTGCCGTACTGTCGATGGCTTCCTCTCAATTTGGCCCACGATTATTACGAAATTTTTTGACAGACACGCCGAACCAGTTTGTGTTGGGTGCGTTCATTGGTACCTTTAGCTACAGTTTGTTGGTGTTGAAGTCTATCCATGAATTCGACGTTGCTGTCGGCGTACCGCAACTGGCAGTGACTTTTGCTATTATTATGGCCATTATCTGTGCGCTTTTGCTCGTTTACTTTATACAGCGCATGGTACATGCTATTCAAGCATCACATGTCATTCAAAATGCCAGTAATGACGCCATGAATAATATTAACCACTGGTATAGTGACCATTGTGGGGTTCAACACCAGCGCGATATCGAACAGAACGACGTCGAACAGTTTCGTACATGGCTGGCGATGCCTATTTATCCGTCGCAGTCAGGCTACCTACAGCAAATCTATTTCGAATCACTGGTTACTCTCACACAAGACTACGGCGGCGTGATACATATGCATAGCAGGCTTGGTCACTACGTTACTGACAATAGCGTCATTGGCTATTTTTACCAACGCCCCTCAGACCACCCAAGCAATAAAAATCGAACTGGCACGCCAGACTTAAGCACCTTACCTCGCTCACCCGATGGCATATTTTGGCAGCGTCTGGCCGATTGCATCCCTATCGAAAAACGATCATCACCCTCCAATGATATCGCGTATAGCTTGGGACAAATGACTGAGATCGCTGTACGAGCATTATCACCGGGGATCAATGACCCCAAGACTGCCATCAACTGTGTGCAATCACTCACAAGTTGCTTGAGCGTTATGATGCGCAGCCAGTCACCCAGCCCATATCACTTCTACACGCCCACAGAAAACGACGACAGTGATGAAAGCGTCGTGGAGCGACAGCGCGTAGCGATATTGGCTGTCGTCACGAACCCGCCCAACATATCAGAGCTTATCAACACATCCATCGGAGAGGTCCGGCGCTACGCAGCAGCTGATCTAATGGTACTAAAAGAATTATGTCAGGCCGTGGTAAACCTCAATTACGCCAAAGTAAATGACACTCAGCAGCAAACTCTATTGAATGAGCTAAAGCTGATTAAGCGAGCAGGAGAAGAAAATCTGAGCTACCAAGAGTTAAAAGATGATTTGATTGCCATGTGCGAGGAAGCCAAGCGCTTTATACTTGATGAGAACTCGCAGCACCAGCATTTCAACTATGTCAGAGAGTTTTCAACCAACACCCGTCAAGCGCTACCAGCGACCACGAAATAGTTTTCGCTGACCAGAACCTGTTGAATATTTCATTATTGGAATATTTAATTGTTGAATGACTGAGAAGAACTGAAGCG
>NZ_JAKDUI010000111.1 GCF_030457785.1 Psychrobacter sp.
AAGTATGAGCATTACCTAAGAAACCCCTACCTCTAAGGTAGTGGGTAGTTCATCACGTTAATATTCACAGCTAATCAAAAACTGATTCTTGTCCGCCATGATTAACCATAACATTGCTGACAGTTACCCGAGTGCACCATGGAAGTTTGCGCTTTATTTAGCTAACCAATAAAGGTAGGCGTTTATGTTCGCTGCATTTATGATCGATCAAATGGACGCGCTAATGTTAGCGCGGATCCAATTCGCTTTTGTCATTTCGTTTCATATTGTCTTTCCTGCTTTTTCTATCGGTCTAGCCAGCTGGTTAACAGTACTAGAATTCCGTTGGCTGAGAACCGGTGATACCGTTTACGCCGAGGTGTATAAACACTGGGTGAAAATATTTGCCGTGGTGTTTGGCTTAGGGGTCGTATCGGGTGTGGTGATGTCCTACCAGTTTGGTACCAACTGGGCGGTGTTCTCTGATAAGGCTGGTAATGTCTTAGGGCCATTACTTGCCTACGAAGTACTGACGGCATTTTTCTTAGAAGCATCCTTCTTGGGTATTATGCTGTTTGGTTGGGGTCGCGTCAGCAAACGTATGCACTTTGCTTCCACCGCTATCGTCGCTATCGGCACACTGATTTCAGGATTTTGGATTTTATCCGCCAACAGTTTCATGCAAACGCCGCAAGGCTTCATGATAGGTGCAGACGGTATACTCTATCCGACTGATTGGCTTGAGATTATTTTCAACCCATCATTCCCCTACCGTTATGCTCATATGATGACAGCCGCATTTTTGACCACTGCATTTGTCGTTGGTGGTATTGGTGCGTATTACCTACAATCTAAAAAACACACTGAGCACCGTAAGCACGGACGTGTGATGCTGGGTATGGCAATGGTGATGGCAATATTTGTCGCGCCTGCTCAGGTATTGATTGGTGATGAACACGGTTTAAACACTTTAGAACACCAACCCGCTAAGGTTGCGGCTATGGAAGGTATCTGGGAGGATGAGCGCGGTGCCGCACTACGTCTATTTGCAATTCCAGACCAAGAGAACCAAACCAATAATTATGAAGTAAGCATTCCCTACGTTACTGGACTGATTCTCACCCATTCATTGGATGGTGAAGTAAAAGGTCTCAAAAACTGGGCACCTGAAGACCAACCGCCAGTCATAGTCGTGTTTTGGGCGTTTCGTATCATGGTAGCCATTGGCATGCTTATGGTACTGGTCGGCTTATTTAGTATCTATAAATACTTTAAAAAGCAACAGTTCAATCCAGAGAGCATATGGTTTCATCGTGCTTGGATGATGATGACACCACTTGGCTTTGTCGCTATATTGGCTGGTTGGTTTGTCACCGAAACAGGACGCCAACCATGGACAGTGTACGGTGTGATTCGTACCGCAGAAAGTATGTCTCCACTCGCTGCTCAGCAAGTCGCAACGACTCTGATTGGCTTTATCGTGCTCTATATATTTGTCTTTGGTGCGGGCAGTTTTTACATCCTGCGTTTGATTGCACAGGGGCCAAAACCTTATGAAGATCCTGCTGATGACAACTTTTATGAGCACTCAGTGACAGAGAGCCAAGGTCGCACATTGAGCGGTGATCACGAGCCTATAGAGAGTACGAAAGAAGAGGTAGGCACTCACACCAATGACAAAGATGATGAGGAGCTGCGCTAATGTTTAACTTCGGTGATGTATTAGACTTACCTTTAATTTGGGGCGGATTGATCGCTCTATCTGTCTTTATCTATGTATTGCTTGATGGTTTTGATTTGGGTTGCGGTATTTTGTTTCCATTTGCCGGCTCAGATAAAAACCGTAGCCGCATTATGAATTCTATCGCGCCGTTCTGGGATGGCAATGAAACATGGCTAGTATTGGGTGGCGGTGGTCTGTTCGCCGCTTTTCCAGTCGCCTATGGCATTATCATGACGGGTCTATACCTTCCTGTCACTATCATGCTATTTGGTCTTATTATGCGCGGTGTGGCATTTGAGTTCCGCTTTAAATCTTCGGCACGCCGTCATGTCTGGGATACCTTCTTTTTTGTCGGGTCGGTAATGGCGACTTTCTCACAGGGCATCATGCTAGGCGCTTTGGTACAGGGTCTTGAAGCAAGCAACCGTCTATATACTGGTGGACCATTTGACTGGTTAACGCCCTTCTCCATCGTCTGCGGTTTTGCCATGATCATCGGCTATGCGCTGCTTGGCTCCACATGGCTTATTATCAAGACTGAACACAGCCTACAAGTATGGGCACGTAAGGTCTCTGGCTTCATGCTATCAGCGTTGATTGTTGCCATGGTCGTGGTCACGACGTTTATGTATTTTTCAGACATTGACGCACTCGAAGGCTGGTTTAGCTTACCAGGTTTTCTGTATTTAGCGCCTATGCCTATTATCGTGCTTGTGCTCTACATTGTTATGCATAAAGAATTAAAGACCGAACGTGAATACCGTCCATTCTTATTGACCGTGTTGTTATTTTTGATGGGTTATATCGGTGTTTGCTATGCCATATTCCCTTACATCGTGCCCTACAAAATGACGATTTATGAGGCGGCGGCAGCTGATACTTCTTTATCCTTTATGTTGATCGGTGCTGTCATTATGTTACCGATTATCCTAAGTTATACCGCTTTTGCGTATTATACCTTTAAAGGTAAAACGGATCATAAACCTATGTACTAAGCAGTACTGAGCAGTACTGAGCAGTAAACTGCTTACGAAATTTACTACTAAGAACAAGTATTGGTCGTTAATAGTAATTAAGCTTAGCTAGGCGTATCAACAGATCAGTAGGAGGTGAACATGAAAAAACTCAGTAAGAAAAAATCACAATGGGCGTGGTTTATTGGACTATACCTCGGAGGGTTTTTAGTGGTTTTTACCATGGCCCAACTCATTAAATTGGCGATGGGTGTTTAGCAGCCACAACCCAGTTTGCCGTTAATGACTATAAAACAGAAAAGCAGCGTCGATAAATCGATGCTGCTTTTTTTAGGTCATTACTTTATGTGAAGTCATATAAATATGTTTGATAAAGTATTTGTGTTTTTGGGTAAAACAACCAGCCTTGTCCAGAGCGTGTCGTCATTTTTAAAGTAGCGACATTAAAGTGGCGATAAAAGACTCTGACATTGATCATTATATTTGAGTGCATAAGCCTCACGCACCACGATGGTTTTCGACACCTTCATCCTCTATAAAGTCATTTACCTGTTTCAAGCGCTCCGGTGTGCCAACATCTATCCAATCATCCGAAATCACTTCAGCAGTGATTTGAAATTTTAGCATTGCTTGCTTGAGTAATGGCGCAAGTGCCGCTGGCTGGTTTTCTACCAAGCCATCGACGAGTCTAGGTGACATAACACTCATGCCAGCAAAGGTATATTTCTCTGCATTACCAATCGCCTGCTCACCAGCCAGACCATTATTGATAGCAAAGTCACCACCATTATTGTGGTCAGGATTGTCAATCAATAGCAGATGCGCGAGTTGATCAACGCCCAACTCATAATCTTGCAATTGGGCAAAATCATAGGTCGTCCAAACATCTGAATTGACTAAGATAAACGGCTCATCTCGCAGCTTTCCTGTTTGTAATGCCTGAAAGATGCCGCCTGCTGTCTCTAAAGGCTCCTCTCCTTCTACCGACCAATGCAGCCTGACATCATACTGCGCACCATCACCCAACGTAGCCATTAGCTTGTCTGCCAACCACGATGCGTTGATCGTTATATCACTGATACCTGCAGCACGTAGCGCTTTGATATGCCAAATAATGAGCGGCTGACCTCCTACTTCTACCAATGGCTTCGGTGTCTCCAGCGTTAGCGGGCGCAGACGCGTACCCTTGCCGGCCGCCAAAATCATTGCTTGCGTAATCGTTGATTTAGACATATAGATACGAGATCCTTTTTATAGTCGTAATAATAGTTATATACTCAAGTTAACTTTTCAGTATGTACATTGGGATTCATACAGCCGAAGAAAATTTAAGCCTATAGGCGGGCAACACCTTTTTTTCTAACCATTGAGTAAAAGGTACAACTGCATGCTTCATCTCATCACTACCTTTCTCAGCAAGCCAGTTCAACTCTATGATCAGATCACGCATAACCTTCGGAATATCAGCCAAATAACGATCTTTGCCATCACGTTGCGATAAGCGAATAAAAATCCCCAAGACTTTCAAATGCCGCTGTATACCCATCACATTCACATCGTTTTCTAGCTGCTCTATATTTTCTGCCGTGACCTGACCGTGCTGCTTTTGTAGCTGCCAAAAATCGTGAATCCATGCAGATATCTGACTCTCAGTCCATTCAACATACGCATCACGCACCAACGACACCAGGTCATAAGTATAAGATCCAATCACAGCATCCTGAAAGTCAATCACACCAAGTTGCGCAGTACTCGCTTGGTCTTGCATCAAGTTTCGGCTATGGTAATCACGATGAACGACCACCTGCGGATGCTGCAAAATCTCATTTATTAGTGCTGCTTTCAAATCGTCCCAAAGCACTTCATCAAGCGCCACGCCGATATAAGGAATAAACCAATCACTAAATAAATCCATCTCACGATCTAGTAAAGCCGTGTCGTAATCTGGCAGCTGGTGCTTCGATTTAGCCGTCTCGACAGGCACCGTTTGTAACGCCGCGAGCGTCTGCATTGCCAACTGATAGTTCGTATCGACTTGAGCAGGTGTCGCGTCGACCAGCAAATGAGCAAACTCCACTGTGCCAAAATCTTGTAACACCAAAAAGCCCTGCTCTACATCTTGTGCAATAAGCGCAGGTACATTGATCGCGGGTGCCATCAACTTAGCCACATTAATAAACTGGCGCATGGCATCTTGTTCATCAGCCGAATCCATGACAATATACCGTGCTAGTGTTTCACCTTCTGACAGTTCGATCCGATGGTATTGGCGAGCGCTAGCATCACCTGGCAGACTAACAAGTTTAAATGTTTGACCTGTGAATACTTGCTGTAGCCAACTCTCTAACAGCTGTTGGCGACTGTTTACATTTGTGTTTGTATTTGTATCTGTCTGGGTCATATAGGTCTCAAAATTTGTATTATCGGTCTTCAAAGGCAGTTAAAATCAAATGTCTATCGCAAATAACAAATAACTAAAGTAGTAATAAAGCAGGGAAAACCTTGCTAAAATAGTGACGCCGCTATCATTAATATTTGTGAAACATCTATTGCAATGAAATCGTTTCGTTAGCTAGACGCATATTACTGATGTCCGCTCGCAGCATAAATCAAGCTATCGCATGGTTTATATGATTAGTTTTGGTAAATAGTGTAGCTGATTTGGTTTTTTTTGACTATGATTAGTCGTCATTATATATAAAACACCCAAACTCTTGAGGTAAGATTATCAAGTTGTGTTGTTTCCAACCTTCATTCGCTACACTGTGTCGTAGAGTCGGGCGGCAAATGAACGCAAATAAACTCAGTTTCGCAATCCAACAGGCTCTGCAATAATAGGTGTGCCCTTGTTATATTCTTCGCTCTACCAAAGCATCCGTTTGGTCTTATTTGGTGCCTTAGGTCTATCTAGCCTGGCAGCCAATGCCACCCTTAATGATGCCGATCAACAGATACAGACCTCTGACACCGATAGCAGTGTTTTCACCAACGCTACCGCTCTCGACGCTGCTGACTCAGAAAGTACTGTTTCAAACGATAACACCTTTGATAACAGTGCTTTCAGTAGTGATTCTAATAGCGCTATAGAAATCAGCGCTATTAATGATGCCCAAGACGACATTCAAGATGACACGTTAACGGCGAACGAGACCATCACACTTGAACCTTCTCAAGATACCAGCAAACTCAATATGAGTGATGAAAGTGTCCAAGAAAGCCTGATGCGTTTGGCAGAGTTTTATGAGCTTACTCCAGAATCAGAAGTACAAGTAAGTAATGATAGCGACGCTACCATAGACTCAGAATCCCCAGACTCTGAACAGTCTGACATCGAAAATACGCTAAATCCTAACACGCAAACCACGCAAGAAGTTGGCCGAGACTTAGAGCTGCTACCAAGCACTGTAGATAGCGCGCATCGCTGTGTTGGTCAATGGGTTTATCCCAATAGAAACCCTAACTATCAGCAGGCAGTGAATGAGACTGCATCTGTTAGTGGACAGACAGCAACCAGCCTAAATAGTGCCTCTAACAACCAAGCACCGCTGTTTTCAGAGTCAGATTATGCTTATTACGATAATATCGACTATGCTGAATTATCAGGAAATGTCATTATCAACCAAGGCACTCAACATATCGAAGCAGACAAAGTTGTGCTAGATTTGGGCAGTGGTGTTGCTGCCGCGCAAGGCAAAGTTTTGTTTACCGACCAAGCAACCGGCCAGCAAGTATCGCGTAATAACCTATCAAACAACTCGTCAGATGGCACAGCATCCAACTTCGTCGACAGAGCATCGCAAGGTGGGCTGATTGGGGTTGCAGACAGTTTGAATTATAATACTGACACTGGACAATCAACTGCCAATGACGTGGCTTTTGCTAGTGTAGAGATGCAGGCTCACGGCTATGCCAAACGCTTGAACAGACCTAACGATACTCAGTATGAATTAGATAGCGTGATGTTTAGCACTTGTCCACCCACCAATCGTAAATGGCAAGTAGAAGCCAAAAGTATCGATTTAGACACTGATACAGGTCGTGGAGAAGCCTACGATACGACGTTCCGCATCGCCGATGTCCCTGTATTTTATTTGCCTTACTTTAACTTCCCGATAGATAATCGCCGAAGTAGCGGGTTTTTATTGCCAAGCGGCAGTATTAACAGTGAAAACGGCCTAGAATTAGATGTGCCTTATTATTTCAATTTAGCCCCTAACTACGATGCCACACTCAACACTCATATATATACTGACCGAAACCCCATGCTCTCAGGTGAATTTCGCTATTTAACTGAGGATTATGGTCAAGGTATTTTCAACGGTGCTTACTTACCAAACGATAGAGAATATGGTGATGAGGATCGTAGTAGCTTTTTTTACGACCATACTTGGGAATCCAAAAGCATTCCACGTTTGAGTGGTGATGCCAAATATAGCTATGTGTCAGATGCTGATTATCTAGATGACTTTGACACACTTGGGCTATCTGACAGCACAGTCAATCTACCAAGACGTGCCCAGCTAAATTACTATAATGATTATGTCACTGGTGAGCTAAAAGTTGAAGCCTTTCAAACACTTGATGCGTTTGATAGCGATGGCGATGCATTAGAAGACAAAGACAAACCGTATTCTCGTCTACCACAATTAACATTAGACTATCGCCTACCGACAGCAGGGAATATTGATATCACTGGTGTCCACGACTCTGCCTATTTCAAAAAGTCTATCGATGATGGCTCAGAAAACGAGAAAAGTGGGGCGCGGCTTTACAACAAGCTGAGTGCTGCTTATCCGATAGAAAGCTCGTGGGGTTATATCAAACCCGAGCTAAGCTTGCAGCACCTTTATACCTCTTATGATGAAGACAGTCTGGAAGACAACCAGCTCAGTGAAGAAGACGGCAGTCAATCCGTATTTGTTCCACAAGCCAGCATCGATGCAGGGCTGAATTTTTACCAAGCAGGCTCTCCTTTTGGTGCATTTGACGATACCATGGGTGGCTACCGCCTGCTGAGCCCGCGAGTAAAATACACATACTCACCATATAAAGATCAAAATGAAATCCCTAACTTTGATACCCGTATTGCCTCTATAAACTATGAGCAATTGTTTTCAAACAGCTGGTTTTTGGGACATGATCGTTTGCAGGATTTGCACTCTATCACCCCTGGTATAAACTATCGTTACATCGATGCAACGGGTGTGACACGTTTCGATGGTAGCATTGCTGAGCAGTTTTACATAGATGATGGGCGAGTAACACTTGACGATCAGCAGTCAGTCTTTAACTCTTCCTCTTCGGGGATGGTTTGGAATACCACGACACAACCTTATAATAATTTTTGGGTCGATGTTAGTGGTGCACTGACCAGTGACTATGATCTGAACTATATAACCACTGAGCTGCGTTACCAGGCATCTGATGACAGCCTATTTAATGTCGGCTACGTGAAGCGTCAACGTGATGAAAATACAGATCAGTTGCCATTATCAGCGGTCACAGCGTCTGCAATCTTTCCAGTCAACAACAACTGGCGGGTATTGGCTCAGACCCAATATGACATCAACAACGATAAGATGCTCGACTCTTTAATCGGTGTTGATTACGAAGATTGCTGCTTTGGTTTTGCAGTTTATGGTCGTCGTTACTATAATGACCTAAACATCAAAGACGGACCAACTGAAGCTATTATGGCAGAAGTCAGACTGAATGGTCTTGGTAGTGGTAGCAGTCGCCTAACACGCTTACTCTCTGAAAAAGTTTTGGGCTTTGACCCTGTGCAAACAGCGTGGCAGGACTAACCGTTACAACATTTATAGTGGTACTGTTTGTATAGTGGTACTGTTTGTATAGTGGTAAT
>NZ_JAKDUI010000112.1 GCF_030457785.1 Psychrobacter sp.
AGTAATATTTAGCTTGCCACACCCAGAAATAACCAGTTCATCAACTTAACAAAAATTAATTGTTAACGCCTATATGAAAAACTTGCCAATACAAAAAAAGCTATCTTGTCGTTTGTTACTGTCTAAAAGCTTAACGCTAGCGCTGGTAAGTATGTGCTGTTCAGTAACCGCACAAGCAGTGATAACCGATATTCAAGTGAATAACTTGATTTCTCAAGCCATCCAGACACATCCATTAGTGGATTCTGCCCGTGCCAGTCAATTGGCAACCAGTGAAGGCATTAACGCTGCTAAGTTAAATCTGTTGCCCACACCAAGTGTTTCATCAAGCTACGACAATGATGAAGACAGTTTTGTGTCGGAAGCGAGTCTGTATCAACCATTATGGACTGGAGGCAAGCTAACGGCTAATGTCAATCAGGCCATATTTGATGACAAAGCCGCCGTAGAGCATATCCATGAACAGCAAAACGCCATTGCCCAAAGTACTATTGAAGCATGGAAAGGCTATATACAAGCGATAGCAGAGCAAGACATCCATATAGAAACCCTCGCACAGCTCAGCGATTTTGAAGCGTCAATGCAACGCCGGGTCAATCAAGGCGTTTCTGCCCGTATCGAGCTAGACTTAGTAACCAACCGAATCCTACAAGAACAAAACTCCTATCAAGCAGCGGTCGAACAGCAGCGTATATCTGCCGCTAGATTAGAGCAAATCATTGGGGAGGAGCTTGCACCGAACAGTGCTGGCAGCCTGCCTAATATCAAAACACTAGCCAATCAAGCCAAACTGCAGGCTACCAACTTCGAACAGATGGCATTTGACCCTACCAGTTTTAATAATCCGACGGTCGTCAAAGGGCATTATCAAGTTGAATCAGCCAAGCAAGATGTAAAAGCACAGCAAGCCGGCAAATACCCTACGGTTTATGCTCAGTATGAGCATCTTTATTATCATGAAGACAACTATGATACTGGTCAGTTTTATATCGGTATGAGTTATGACCCGGGTGCTGGGTTTTCAAACCTAGCACTGGCTCGTGCTTCGCAGGCTGAGGTTGATAGCCTAGTACAAAACCAAGAAGCGGCGCGCCGTGATGTGATTGAAAACATTCAAGTAAAATATCAGCAGTTTGCAAGTGCTCGTGATCGTGAAACTTCATTAGTAGCGGCGGTCGCTGGTGCCCAGATTGTAGTCAACTCTTATCAACGTCAGTTTATCGCTGGTCGTAAATCTTGGCTAGAAGTGCTCAATGCGGTTCGAGACCTTGGAAGTTATAAAGTACAGCTGGCGCAAACGCGAGCGAGCTTACTAGAGGCTTTTTATGGGCTACAAGTCGACTTTGGAGTGATGCCGTGGCAGGATTTTGGTTATAATCGCCAACCGACACATTTATTTCATCCATTAGACCCTGTAAAGGAGTGGATGCGCAATCAGAACAAAGGTCTAAATCAGACTCAATCCCCACAATACCAACAGATACAAAGACCAGTCAGACAAAGTGAGCAGAGTCAAAAATTTGGTTATAAAACACAGTCTGATACCCAAGCTGACACCCAAGTAGGTTTTACGATGCCTGGGTCAACGATGCAGAACCAAAACAGCGGCAACGGAGATTTTATTATGTATGACAACCATGATATTACCCCTATCGTTGAACAAACAGATGCCGCGCATATAGAGCGCTAAATAAAAAACTTCCGCATAAGCCATACCCAGCTCCAGTTTTGAGAACTATTCATTGGTAATTATCCATTGATAGTTATCAAATAGATAATAAGTGACCTTTATGAGTGAAAATCTATCATCTGCTTCTAATCCTTCTAACTTTCCTGACCAAGTCAGTCAAGTATCAGACGCTTCAGTTATGGTAAATAGCAATGACACAGATACGATTCAAACGCTGACGGACGCTTTGAAGCATTTGCTGAGTCAACAAGGCTATCCCGTAGATAATATTCGACTGCATGATGTCGTATCCCGTCACAGCAGTGAGTCTGCTGAATCAGATGCTCAAGGCCAAAGTATTCATGAATTAGGCGGTGTCATTGCCGTGTTAAACGGCATTGGCATCAAAGACATGCCTGAGATTTTAGAGCAGCCAGATGCGGCCTTTTTACCTTTATTGGCGTACAGAAGTGATATGGGATGGGGTGTAATTGATAGCCACACTCCGCAGGGTACCTGGAACTTTCGTCAAGAAGGAAACCAGGTATCTAGCCGTGCTGATGAGTTGACACTGGTATTGCGTGTCCGTCTAACCAATCAGCATCTTGCACAGCGAAAATCTTCATTTAATGATCTGCTCAAATCCGATTTAGGGAATTATAAAGGGATTCTGGTAGAGGCGATTGTTGCCAGCTTTCTCATCAATATGTTGGCACTTTCTGTGTCGCTCTTTTCCATGCAAGTCTATGATCGTGTGATACCGACACGTAGTGAATATACACTCATCATCTTGGCGAGTGGTGTGTTTTTGATCATCATGTTCGAAGCTTTTATGAAGTTTGCCCGTTCAAGAATCATGGACAAAGTGGTGGTCGGCTTGGATCAGCATTTATCTCGAGAAGTCTTTCAGCGTTTATTGCGAGTACGTATCGATCAAATGCCAGGGTCGGTCGGTACGATGGCAGCCCAGTTGCGTGGTTATGAGCAAGTACGAAGCTTTTTTACGGCTAGTACGATGTTTGGTCTTGTTGATCTCCCGATGACCATTATTTTTGTGACATTGATAGCCTTTATTGGCTCGCCATTTGTGGCTGCAGTGCCGGTTATTGCTGCTGTGATAGCGATAACCATGGGTCTACTAGCACGTAAAAAAGTCGATGCAATTGCGGCTGAAGGCGCTGAAGCGTCTTATCAAAAGACCGGCTTGTTGGTCGAGTCTGTAGAAGGTGTGGAGACGATTAAAGCTGGTGCGGGTAGTTGGAAGTTCCTATCACGTTGGTTAGATATCATGACAGTCACCGTCCGAAACGACTTGGACATGAAACACGCTAATGACAACCTTACTTTCTTCACTCAGATGCTCCAGCAAGTCAGCTATGTTGGTATCGTTATTGTCGGTTCTTTTGTAGTAATGAGAGGGGATATGACCATGGGTGGGCTAATTGCCTGCTCGATACTCGGTGGGCGGGTACTTGCTCCAGTGATGACATTGCCAGGTTTATTGGTGCAGTATGCTCATGCCAAAGCAGCAAAGGTCAATATTGAGAACCTTTTTGAGCTAGAGCAAGACAACCATGGCGTGAACTATCCATTATCTCCGACTCATATCCATGGTAATTACCAATGTGACAAACTGGTATTTAACTATCAAGGCAATGACAGACCTGCTGTTGATGTCCAAAGGTTAAATGTACGATCAGGTGAGCGTATTGCTATATTAGGGCCTATTGGTTCTGGTAAGTCGACGCTATTGAAAGTGCTTTCTGGGCTTTACGCACCAACGAAAGGACGAGTACTGCTAGATGGTTTAGACATTCACCAGATCAGTCGTGAGACCCTGAGCGAGCGTTTAGGATATTTGCAGCAAGACCACCGTTTGTTTCAGGGGACGTTGAGAGAGAACTTACTAATCGGCATGCCAGCACCTGATGACAATACGCTACAAGAGGCGCTGAACAAAACAGGGCTCATTAACTTGGTATCAAGTCACTCGAGTGGTCTGGATCTGCCGATTTCTGAAGGTGGTAAAGGACTCTCTGGTGGACAAAAGCAATTGGTAGCGTTTACTAGGTTATTACTGACCAAGCCCGATGTGTTTTTATTAGATGAACCAACTGCCTCAATGGACAATCGACAAGAACAACGTTGCATCAAAGTTTTACGTGATGAGTTGACAGCAGGTCAGACGTTTATCGTCTCCACTCACAAGACCGCATTACTAGAATTGGTCGATAGACTGATTATTATGGACAATCAAGGCATCGTCATTGATGGACCAAAAGAAAAAGTGCTCAATGAGCTTAGAAGGAAAGACAAAGCGTCTAATGCCACCGGTTCTAATGCGACCAAAGTTCAAGCTACAGGTCGAGTTGAAAGTAAAAAAAATCAGCAGCCGGCAGTGGGTATAAAAAAGATGTCGACGCCTAATCTGAAAACGCCTCGAACTTAACTGAATGAAATGCTAAGCACGTAGCAAATGACGACAAAACGTATGCATATCGTAAAATTAACAAGCCAGCAAGGTAAATAGGAATGGTTGATTATAAATACAGCCCCACATCACCCAAAGTTGACCGTTCAAGACTCAGTATTTGGATAGCGCTTGTCGGTATTATTATTTTACTAATATGGGCGTATTTTGCCAAAATTGATCAAGTCACGCGCGCCACAGCAACCGTGATTGCGAGTGCACGAACCCAAGAAATTCAAGCATCTGAGGGTGGTGTGCTAACTGAGCTTGCCGTGGTAGAAGGTCAAGACGTAAAACAAGGGCAGCTGCTATTGGTATTAGAGGAAGAGCGTGCCCAAGCGGCGCTTGATAATTCAGCGTCCAAAACAGCAGCACTAAAGGCGAAGCTGGCGCGTCTTAATGCTGAGATTTTTGATCAACCTTTGGTGTTTCCTGATGATATAAATGGCTATCCAGAATACATCCAAAACCAAACAGCACTGTATAACCGCCGCCGTGAAGCCATCAACGAAGACGTGTCTTCTCTTGAAAAAATGCTGGTACTGGCTAAACAAGAGCTGAGTATGAATGAGCCGCTACTAGAGTATGGGGATGTGAGCCAAGCGGATGTGATCAATCTCACTCGTCAAGTGGCTGAGATTGAAGCACAAATTAATAACAAAAAAAATACTTACTTTGAAGAAGCGCAAGCAGAAATGACAGCAGCCCAAGAAGAGTTGGATTCTGAAATTGAACAGCTGCGCGATAGAGCCCAAGTGTTAGAAGAAAAGCGCTTGAATTCTCCGACAGCAGGCAAGGTAAATAATATCAATGTCACGACCATCGGCGGTGTCGTTCAGCCTGGTGATATCATCATGGAGATATTACCGACCAGTAGCGAGTTGATTGTCGAAGCCAAAGTAAGACCTGCAGATATTGCTTATGTTAGAGAAGGGCAGGATGCTACTGTCAAGCTTGATTCATACGACTATTCAATATTTGGTGCCATGACAGGTACCGTCAATTATATCAGCCCAGATACCTTGATGGAGCAAACACCAGAAGGAGAAGAGCCTTATTATAGAGTTATCGTTGTGATTACTGGTGCGGAGTTTGCAGACAGAGGGGATGAGATTGTCATCAAGCCTGGGATGACTGCTTCTGTTGATATCAAAGCCATGGAGCGTACTGTATTGTCTTATCTCACCAAACCAATAACCAAAACCTTATCTGAAGGGTTGGGTGAGCGATAGTTTACCAATCTAGCTTAAGCTTCACCTAAATGGCTGTCTGATATCAAAAAAGGCTCGTGACAGCCATAGCGTGGACTTATTTAATTGGGTATTCCGTCCTTTTGAACTAAATGTTGGTTTTATAAATACAACAGGGTAATATTTATAAAACACTTAACAGGATAAATGCCATGTTTAGTATGATAAAGGACTGGCGTGAGCAGCGTATATTGGATAATAGCGAGTTCACCCGCGACGATTGGTGTCGCGCTGCTAAAAGAATTGTGATACTCGATAGATTAGACGACGAAGCGCTGGCAAGCTTGTTTGATTTGGCGACGTTGTTTTTGGATGATAAGTCAATTACTGGTGCGCAAGGTTTTGAGATTACCGATCAAGTCAGATTATCTATTGCTTTGCAGGCTTGCTTACCAATATTGAATCTTGGGCTGGAATGGTATGCTGGCTGGTCGTCAGTTATTATTTACCCAAGCTCTTATAAAAGCGATACCAAAACAGTAGATGAGTTTGGCATCGTACATGAAGGCAGCCAACATCGCAGCGGAGAAGCTTGGCAGCGTGGTCCTGTTATTTTGTCTTGGCGTGACGCTGAGCACTCGGGTGAGCGTGATGGTCACAATGTGGTCATTCATGAATTCGTACACAAGCTTGATATGATGAATGGTCGAGCCAATGGCTTTCCACCGCTACAAGAAGATATGGATTCTACCCGGTGGACTGAGATTATGACGAGAGATTTTGAAGACTTTCAGCAGCATCACAAATCAGGCCTGGATCGTTATGGTGCGACTAACCCCGCGGAGTTCTTTGCGGTACTTAGTGAAGTTTTTTTTGAAACACCGCAAAAACTCATTGATGCATATCCAGACATTTATAAAATTATGGTGAAGTTTTTTCGTCAAACACCGCTTTAAAAGGCATTCGTACTATATAAGTTGATAGCTGTACAACAATAAACCATCTGAACAAGTGAGGACTCATGAAAAAACTATCCGTCAGCATTATTGGCATCTTAGGCACGTGTTTTGTTTCAGCGAATACCTCTGCTGCAAGCTTTGACTGTACAAAGGCTAGTACTTGGGTAGAAACTTCAATTTGTAGCGATGCTGAGCTCTCAGATCTAGATGAAAAAATGGCGCAGCAATATAAATCTGAACTTGCTGAAACCACCACTAACGATATACGTCATGCCCAACAAACTTGGCTAAAGTTTCAGCGTAATACCTGTAAAAGCAAAGAATGTCTGCTCCGAGAGTACAAAGAGTATCTCGAGGGAAGGGATGTAAGCTATGCGCAAGACCTAATTCATGGTGACGCACCTAGTCAGCAGGCATTTGATACATTTTATGAAGATGTTGATATTTCAGTGTATAACCCAGATACACAGGCTTGGGGAGAGGCGCAATCGACGACTCACGATATTGAAATTAATAGTGTGACAAACAGACCGTATATCGCAGTTGTTGATGCCACTTTAATTTTCACCAACGGACACACGTGCTCTGTCGATACCGAGGTGGCATATTGGGCAGACAACCATTGGTCTATTGTTGACTACTATGAAGATGCTGAACTAAGACTTTACCCAGTGAGCACAGGCAGCAAGACTGAGTTGTTATTGATAGACGTTGATGGTCAATATCGACTGTCTCATTGTGGCATGCGAGGATATTTTGACAGCAAAACATTTGAGACGATGTAAGTGTCTTGATGCAAGGATCATGAGGTCAATCCTACTGTGCTTTGCAAAATAATTTGGCTTCTGATACAGTTTAAGTTCATTTTTTTGGTGTTTTATCATGTTGAAATTATTGGTTCCATTCGGGGTTGTGATGACGTTGGCTGCTTGTCAATCTACACCACAAGCATCTAAAAATATAGAAAATACGCCAAATGTTGGTATGGCAAATCCTGCAAGTGTCTACTGCGTTGAAGAAGCGGGTGGTCAGAGTAAACTAGTCACTGACGCAGACGGTAATCAACGTGGTATTTGTCATCTGTCTGATGGTACGACAGTTGATGAATGGGAACTATTTAGAAAAAACCGGGTAAAATAGTCTAGCACTGGATGGTGCAATCCTACAAAAACAAGCCACTCATATGAGTGGCTTATTTTATGTTTGCAACGCTATATATTAATCTAATCAAAACATGAATATAGAGAAGGGCGGTGCATCATTGAAACAAAGTCTAATATTTTTGTCTATATAGCAATTTCTACATCACAAGTCTTTTAGTGGTATTTATATTGTCCATTGATCAGAGATGATAGCAACCAGATAACGCTTACCTTGATACTCATCAAACACCAAACGCATGCCACGCCAGTCCATACCACCATATTGCTCACTGCCGGCAGAGTAAAACTCAACAAAATCCGAATTTTGATATATTTCATTTAAGTTATTGATACTATTGCCATTAACTTGGCTTTCATTGATTGTTATTTTTGCACCATCATTAAAAGTGTTGGCATTGACCCAAGTTTGTAAATATTCAGGTAAAGGGATGACAAGTGGGTCACCAGTGCCATCTTTTGCACCCCAAGTAAAGCGAATATTGGACTCACGTAGATACTGTAAGTATTGAACAGGACTAAAGACCTTATCTGATTCTGGGCGAATATAAGCATACATCGAGAAGCGAACACCACGATTTGGATGGATATCATCAGCGATACTGGCGTAGTCGCCATTGGCCAACGCACGCTGAATACGAATTGCGTCATCTTTTAATGACTGTTGATCTGTGTTGGTGGTATCGGTTATTGAGGAGCTGCTGTGTTCTGTATGAGGAATGCTATTGTTCATTTCAGCAAAAGTCTGGCAACCAGTGATGGCAAGTGTCGACATAAAAACTGCTGCGGTAGATAGTTTATAAAAGTTAGGTTTAAAAAGATTGAAAGGCTGCGTCACAATGATTATTCCTTATTTATTTTTGTGGTTAATGTTGAACGATATGATTGAGCTATAAATATTATTATTTATCAGCTGTTGTGAATTAGCAACCACGAACTGACTATGAACCGATAGATAGAATGAAACACTGTAATGTGCAGGTAAATACTTTATAGCGTCACATCCAAAAATCATTGGTTTGTTTTCGTATAATGTATATTATGTTAAACTAAGGGTACCATACAATAAGTTCAT
>NZ_JAKDUI010000113.1 GCF_030457785.1 Psychrobacter sp.
AGAGTAAGGCGTTGCTTATTTTTTTCAATGGTTCCTCAATTCTATACAGCCCCTATAATGATAAACGTTTTTATTACAATAAAGAGTGAGTGAGGAGAATTGGGACAGAATAATGGAGAGTAGTCATTATTGATGCCTCTCTGGTACGCTATGACAGCGAACCAGAGAGGCAGTCAAAGAAAGGCTAAGGCGTGTCTTCAACTAAATTGATTATCATTGTTAGGATGAGGACATGGCATAGAGCGATGCCCTACAAAGTTAAGAAGAAGGTTGAATATCCAGCTCAAACGTCCATGATGACGGAGTGTAAGATGTGCTATCTGGATAGTTAATCTCAGTAAGACGTACGCGTGCATAACTATTGCCTTCAGCAGATCTGATGAGCGCACCTTGAGCCGTGTCTATAGGCTTAGCGCTTAGCTGATGAGTCATGCCATTGTAGGTGTACCAACCATAGTCTAGATTTGGATAGCTACCAGTATATGCAGGGTTGAGATCTGACCCTTTACTGTCAACCACCCAGCTACTGGCGCTCGTTGGCGTGTCGTAATCGGCGGTATTGGTGAGGTTGCTTAGAGTGGCAGCACTACCATCGGTAGTAAATTTACTGACAACAGGCTCCTCTTCATCAGCACCTTCTTGAGTCGTATAGTAGCCTGCTGGTGTAGCGGCTAGGTAACCACCAACTGAACTGTCGCCAGAATCACCACCGTTTAATATTACATTATTACGGTTAAAGCCAATATGCCAAGTGCTGTCGTCATCAGTACTGCTTTGTCCAGTAGCTAGATCAAAATATACCCAGTCTTCATGATTTGAAGCGTCGATAGTTTTTGTTTGAGCAGTGTTCGGTAGAGCGGTGTCAATCCAGCGAATGGTTGGGTGACCAGAGGTACCTGCATCGTCATAATAGTTGGTTATCTGTACCGCATAGATAGGCTGCTGAACGCTGCTATCGGTCATGTCACTGCTATTATCCGTGGTGATGAGGTAGACGCGATTGTTAGGGAACAACTGGTGGTTATCTTGTAGGTTGTACTCAAACCAAGGCTCTTCATCAAAAATACCGCCACTACGATCTTCATTGTAATGTGAGGTGATGTCGCGACTTGAATCAGGATCTAAGGTTGCATTTGTATAACGACTGAGATCAGCCCAGTCGAGAAGACCAAAGACACCACCGTCACCGTCGCCAGAGTCGCCACTATTTGACCAAAGTTTTACCGAGCGTGCTTGGTTATCAAATTTAAGATCCCATGAGTCTTCATCACATGAGCTTTCTGCCTGTGTATCAAAGTCATAACAAGTAGCCGTATCAGGCGTTAAGTTTGTGACTTGCCAAGTAGCCGATTCACTAAAGGTAGCCGTATTTACTGGTGTGCCATCGTTACCACCATTGTCACTACTCGAGCTACCACTATCACTACCACAGCCGATAAGAGCCAGTGACAAGATGCTGGTGGTTGTGATCAACGGTAAGGTCTTTAATGACATAAATTTTCGCTTGGTATTTAGTGTTTGGGCAGTATGGCTCATATTCTTTTCCTTAATGGTTGGGTGTGTGACTTGAAAGGTTTTGGATATCTACACTGGGTGTATTACTGATTATAATTTGGTCAATGAAGTCGTATTGTTTTGCTAAGCATTTCAGTTACTAAGTATTACTATCGACTAGGTATTACCAGCGATAACTGGCACCAAGCAGCCACTCGCGATTATCTATAGGGCGATAGTCACTGATATCTGTGATATCGCGTTGCACATCAAAAATATTATTGATCGCTGCATAAACGTTGAAACGCTCGGTGGCGTTGTAATTAATTTTGCTGTCAAGTGTCCACCAGGAAGGCGAGTAGGCTTCATCGCTGGTCGTAACCAGTTGCTCCGATTCATAATTGAGGCGAGGGATAAGCTGTAATTTGTCACTGAGTTGATAGTCTAGTGCTAACATCACCTTGTGATTTGGCTTATAAGTCAGTTCGGTATCGGTGACATTGTTATGCGTATGTAGGTATGCGTAGTTGGCTTGTAGGTTGACGTCATCGTCGATCTGCCAATCAAGCCCAATATCACCGCCATAGGTTTGGGCACTATCGACATTCATAAACTCATAGATAGCAATATTGCCTTCAAATCTAGCGTTATTCTCATCTGTCTGGATTAAGTTGTCTATATCGTTATAAAAGCCGTTAATAGTCAGGTTAATGGCGTCACTAAGCTGACCTTGATAGCCAACTTGATAGCTGGTAGAAGTTTCAGGTTGCAAGTCAGGGTTACCCATGACCTTATATCCTAGATTACTGTGATCAAAAACGTAGTAGCGCTCTCTTAGGTTGGGCACTCGGTAACCACCACCGATACTGGTACGAAAAATATGATCACGGCCGCTAGCATCTAAATGATTATATTTAAGCGATACCTTTGGCGCGGTGTGACCACCAAAATCTTGATCATTTTGATAGCGTATACCGCTCAATACTTCCCAGTTTTCGCCAATGAGCCAATCATCTTGGATATACAAATCCGCGACATCACGGCTGACATCATCGGTTATAAGTTCGCTCACTTGATTTTTAGTTTGGCTTAAGTTGTCTTGCTGAACCTGTCCACCTACTTGTATAAGATGGGTATGTTTATCGGATAATACTAAGTCTGGAAGGTCGAGCTGGGCTTGTGCCAGCGTCGTGCTGATGTTTGTGTTACGGGCGCTGGTAATGGCTTGTTGAGTACTCGTAATAGAGTCGCTTTCATACTCTTCATGCAATGCCTGTGCAGATACTCTATAGACTTTACGACGGTCGTCGGCATGTAGCGTGATTTGAGTATTCCCACCGATGCTTAAGCGTTGCTTTGTGATGGACTCTTCTCTTTGTTGTTCTAGGTAGCGCGGTGCAACATAGTAATTAAAGCGACTGACATCCTCTTCGTTATAGTGGCTAGCTTCCAGCCAATACTGGGTCTCATTGAACAAACGGTCATCATTATTTTTTAATCTATCACTCCCTTCAGGGCGGTAGCTGAGACGGGTGTTGATCTGATATTGTTCACTGGCATCCTTTAATCTGGGCCATGCATCGTGATCTAAGCTCAAACCATCGTTATCAAGGTAGGATCCCGATAGACGAGCGTGAAAACGCTGTTCTTTATCTAATGCTCCTTCGATACTGGCTTCCACGTAACGTTTGTTGGCATCGATTGTGTTGCCAGAGGGGTTTTGCTCACCGTTGGTCGCCACCTCGGTAGTGATATGTCCTGTTGCGCTATCAATGGGTTTGGTAATGATGTTGATGACACCACCCATTGCGGCACTACCAAATTGCGCTGATGCTGCCCCTTGAACCACTTCTATCTGTTCAATGTCCATATTCATATATTGGTTCAAATTAACGGTTGAGCCAGTGCTTGCTGTAATAGGTAAGCCATCGATGAGTACCAGTACTTGATCTCCTGTGAATCCTTGCATACTGACTTCGTAACCTGTCTTACCGTGTACCTCTCGCAAGTAGATACTAGGTAGCAATGCTAAGGCTTCTTTTAGGGTGTGAGCATGATTTTCTTCTAGCTCTTGGCGGCTAATTACTTTTAAGGGTACGGGTGCATCACTCAATGCTCGCTCTGAGCGAGTGGCAGTTACCACGATAGGGTCTAACTGTGTACTAGGCGTGCCAGTATCGTTGTTTATCTCGCTCTCGTACTCAGGTTCAGTGCCGTTTTGGATAGCTGCTTGAGCGGAAATGGGTGATATTACCGATAACGCCATAGCCACACTAATGGCCAGCGGGCGACGACGCAGCAAGGATACTTGTGTCTGTGACTCTGCAGGTGTCAAGGGTAAATAAAGCGCTAAAATTGACATAAATGAAACAGCCATCTTAAAGAAGTAAGCAAAAAAGTTATTCAAGGGTAGTTGCGAGCGAAAAAAGGCTGATGTCGTTTTTTTATCGTCCTGCTAATAGCGAAAAAGCCTTCAGCGAATATCCCTTGGTGTTTGTTACACAATTGGTGATTATCAGTAACGAAGTATGACTATATTATTTCAAATGATAACGATTATCAATATTTAAATGAGAATTATTAGTGTTTACAAATTAGAAAAATATCGCCATAATATTTTTATCGAATATAACAGCGGCAAAATAACAAGTGAAGGATGGCGTATATCGACATGGTGGATACTATCTTTCCGTTACGTTCACTCGTGCATAGCATTGGCGTTTTGCTTTGATGATGCGTGAGCGTATTACTCAGAATTTTTGCTAAAAATTAAATATATCAATGCCTTATCGCTCACATTGTTAGACTTTTTAATCGATTTTTTTGGAGATTACAGTGACTCAAGTTTTATCGTTAATTGAGAAAAATACTGCGTTATGGGAGCGTTACCAAGCCTTGAAAGCAGAAAACCCAATGTTGTTCCCTACAGAGGGCGCAGCAGCTTTAGAAGTAAGTGAGTTTGAACTCATGCTAGCGTCACCTTATAGCCAATATATAGGTGAGGAGTATAGAGAAGTATTAAAGCAGTTCGAAAGCTTTGGCAAGGTTGAAAGCATTGTGAGAAATGAGCTGGCAGTACATGAAAAAACAGCGCTATATCACAACCTTAAACTTGGCGAAAAAATGGGATTGGCACTTAATGTAGGTGGTTTTGATTTGCGGTTCTTTATGTGGCAATGGAAACATATGCTGGCCGTCAGTGATACCAGCCGCGAGGACAAACCCTCCTATAGTGTTCAGTTTTATAGCGCTGAAGGTACGGCTATTGAAAAGGTGTATTTAAGAGACTTGAGCGATGAGAACTTTGCTAACTGGCAAGCGATGATTCAGACACAGTCGCAGGCAGTCAGTGCTGGTGAGTTGACGCTAGATGCTCAGCAACCACCAAGCGAATGGCGTTACAAATCCTTGGGTGAAGAAGATCGTGAGCAGCTAAAAAATGGCTGGCAGGCTATGACAGACGTTCATCAATTTCATGGCTTGCTGAAAAAGCTTAATATTGATCGTGCGAGCAGCTATCGTCAAGCCCCTGAGCAGATGACGCAACAGCTTGATATCGAGGCAGTCGAAGCAGTATTTGAAAAGGCGCGCGATGCTCAGTGTCCAATTATGATATTTGTCGGAAATATTGGTCTGATACAGATTCAGACGGGCACAGTTCAGACGATCAAGCGTATGGGCGATTGGTTTAATATTTTAGATAAAAAACATAATGACTTTACGCTGCATCTAAAAGACAAAGCATTGGCCCAGTTGTGGTGCGTCAAACGCCCAACCAAAGACGGTATCGTCACTTGTATAGAAGGCTTTGATAGTTATGGCGCTAGTATTTTTAGTGTCTTTGGACAACGAGTAGAAGGCACGAAAGAGCTTGGCGAGTGGCAAAAGATAACGGAGGAGGTTATCGATGCACATCCGTATGCAGAAGTGACTGAACCGCCCACAGGCGTTTCAGTTTAGCCAGTAGCAGTCACAACAACGCCAATAATCTTTAAGCACTAAATAGCGTTATTTTTATGAATAACACGCTCTAATGCAAAATATACAAATATAAAACCATAGGAATGTGTATGTCCACCCACTTATCAAAACAACCATCTAATCAGAGAGTCAAAACAATATTAAAGAGTTTAGGTCGGAAAAAATCCACAAACCTAAATACTAAATCTGCCAGTCGAACGATGGTTACCACTGTCATGATGGGTGCTTTGATTGTGCCATTCTCAGTGCAAGCCAATGAACGTATCGTCGTGATGAGTCCGGATGTTGCAGATGTTGTGGTGGCGCTAGGGGCTACCAGTAAATTAGTTGGAAAAGATGCAACCAATAGTAATCCAGCGTTAAAGAATGTTCCAGCAGTAGGTATGCACCGTAATATCACCGCTGAGTCAGTTTTAGCCGTCAAGCCAGACTTGGTTCTGGGAAGCTATATGGTACAACCTACGAGTATCTATCAACGTCTAAACAGTTTGAATGTGAAAGCAGTCAATGTCGCGCCTAAAGAAGACGTCAACACGTTCGCCAATAGTATAAAAACCATCGGAAATTATGTCGATAAGACATCTCAAAGTACAAGACTGTCCAATAACTGGCGTCAAGGAATGAGCCCGATGATGAAGACTGGCAAGCGTTATTTGTTAAGCTATGACGGTCGTATCGTGGCTGGAAAAGGCACGGTAGGCGATGAGTTGATACGCCGTGCTGGTGGCGTTAACGCTGCCGATGTCTCAGGGTTAAAACCGTTGTCACGTGAAGGCTGGTTGGCTGCTAAGCCTGATGTCATTATCATTGCCGATCATAACCAAGCAGTCGTTGGTGATGTTGCTAGGTTTAGTCAGCGCCCAGAGGTTGCCGCCAGTGCAGCCGGTAAAAATGGTGACGTGTATTTTTGGCCAGCCAATGACTTTTTACGTTATGGGCTTAACTCACCAAGTGTTTTGGGAAAGCTAAATTCGGTAGCAAAATAGCCTAAGTGAATATTTCGGATAACTGATTACAACCAATTGAACGATATCTTACATGTCAAATACCGTCACTGCCTCTATTCCAATACAAACCAAGCAATATAAAAAATATCTTTATTATATTTCAGCTGTTGCCGCCTCTTTATTTTTGATTTGGATAGGGCTGGGTATAGGGTTTGGTGAATGGTCAAACCCCAACCATCTTGATGAGACTATCTGGCAACTACGTTATCCACGGGTGATGACGGCATTATTGGTTGGTATGGCATTATCAGTTAGTGGTGCAGCGTTACAGGCATTATTTGAAAACCCTTTAGCAGACCCTAGTCTAATCGGTACGTCAGGTGGCGCAGCACTTGGCGTCGTATTGGTATTAGCATTAGGGTTTGGTGGTATCGGTATTCCTTTAGCGGCTTTTACTGGTAGCGTGATCGTATGTTTATTCATACTGGCTTGTCATCGATTTTTGGGTGGTGGGCAAATGGGGCTCTTGATCCTAGGGTTTGTTATCAGTGCTTTTTGTGCGGCAGTCGTCAGTTTGATTTTATTTATGTCTGACGACATGGTGCTTCGTTCAGCGACCAACTGGCTGTCTGGTAGCATGGCTGAGGCAGGATTTGTACCACTGCGCTACTCGATAATATCCATGATATTGGGATTGGTTATTATATTGCCTTTAGGTCGTCAGTTGGATGGTTTGATGCTTGGCGAAGCAGCTGCTAAGTCTTTAGGAATAAAGGTCGGAGTGGTGCGCTGTATGGTGGTTATTGCCTCGGCACTATTGACGGGTGCAGCGGTATCATTAGCAGGAGTTATTGGTTTTATTGGTATGATGGTGCCAAACCTGTTGGCCATATTATTTGGCGGTGGTCGGATGCGTCTGATGATTTGGTCAGGCTGGCTTGGGGCGATATTATTACTGGTCATCGATGGTACAGCGAGACACGTAGCCTATCCTATCGATGTGCCTGTCGGTATCGTATTAGCGTTACTCGGTGGTCCTTTCTTTATTTGGCTGTTTGTACGTAGTAGCCGCCGTTAAGTCAATAAGGTTTTTATGCTAAGCTCATTATTTAATATCACATCAAAAGCATCTTCAGGAAACCGTAAAAACGGCTTAAAGAATCGTGGTACAGACGAGCTACTATCGATGCGGGATATTCATATCTCGCACGGTGATAAAACCTTGTTAAAGGTAGACAAGTTAACAGTGCCACAGCAAAAGCTGGTTTGTTTTATTGGACCAAATGGAGCTGGTAAAAGCACGTTGTTGCATACCGTATTGGGGCAACACACAGGAACAGCGCTCAAAGCAGATGGATATATAACCATTCAGGGTATGTCTATCAATGACGTCATGACGCATGGTCTTATTTCGTGGGTTGGGCAACATGAACGTTTCGAGTTGCCATTAACGGTGCTTGACTATGCGTTGCTAGGAGTGTCACCCAATATCGCATGGTATCAACGACCAAGTAATCAACACATTGCGCGTGCAAAAGAATTGTTGCTGGACTTTGAGTTACTAGATTTATTAGATGCTCGAGTGCAAACGCTTTCAGGTGGCGAAAAACAGCGCTTGGCCATTGCACGTGCGTTGATGCAAGACACCGAAATTATGCTGTTTGATGAGCCAACTAATCATCTTGATATCCGCCATCAGCGTTTTTTGCTCAATTACCTACATGAGTTGGTGTGGAAGAAAGGCAAAAGCATCATTGTTGTTTTACATGATTTGACGCATGCACATCGCTATACAGATGAGGTGGTTTTATTAAATGGTGGGCAAGTGCTTGCCCAAGGGTCGCCTCAGGAGGTGATGACAAGCCAGCAACTTAGCGAAGTTTATAATGTTAAAATTAAAGCACACCAAACAGAAGATGGTGTGGTGTTTGTATGAACGTAGCCACTTACAGTTACCTACTAAAAGTCATTTATTAAAAGTCGTTTATTGAAAGCCACCTAGTGAAATGATCTATTCTAACCCCAGTTCGGGATAAGCCACATTGTAACTCATTGATACTATTTACAATGT
>NZ_JAKDUI010000114.1 GCF_030457785.1 Psychrobacter sp.
AGTATGAGCATTACCTAAGAAACCCCTACCTCTAAGGTAGTGGGTAGTTCATGCAATGTTTGTATTTTGTAAAGGGCGTGTCCTAGCTGGTCGCGCCTTTTTGCCGTTTATTAATAACTGCTGTGATATAAATGTAGCCTACGCAAAACAGTTTACGTGCGTATACTTAAGTCTTCGCTTAAGAATTAATGCATCTGTTTATCAAACCACGATTCGTATAATCAAAAAGAAAAGGAAGTCATTTATGTCTAGCGACAACTTAATGTTCACAGCGACAGAACATGGTCAAACCATGCATGCTAAGGTCAAAGCATTTATCGAAACATATATTGAGCCCATTGAAGCGCAGTTTTGGGCAGATTGTCACGAGCAAAATCCTAATGGTGACTGGAAGTCATGGCAATGGCCTGAAAAATATGAAAGCTTACGTGCACAAGCTCGTGAGGCAGGTTTATGGAACCTCTTTTTGCCTGACGATACTTTGGGTGCAGGGCTTTCGGTGACAGACTATGCACCGATTGCAGAGCTGACAGGTCGTAGTTTATTAGCACCTTATGTTTTCAACTGTAACGCGCCTGACAGCGGCAATATGGAGCTATTATGGCGTTATGGTTCTGAGGAGCAACAAAAGAAATGGTTAACGCCAATTTTAGAAGGTAAAACACGTTCCGTTTTTTGTATGACTGAGCCAGAGGTAGCATCAAGCGATGCTACCAATATGCAAGCAACGGCAGTTGTGGAAGGTGACGAGATCGTTATTAATGGTAGTAAATGGTGGTCATCTGGCTTAGGTGATCCTGCCGTCGATATTTTAATTGTGATGGCGTATACGCCTGATGAAAATAAAGACCGTCACCATCAGCACTCTATGGTGCTCGTGCCAGCAAAAGCGGCGGGCGTTAACATTGAGCGCATGTTAAAAGTGTTCGGTGATTATGATGCACCACATGGACATGGTGAGGTCAGATTTAATGAGGTACGCGTACCCGTTAGCCACTTTATTGGTGGTGCAGGTATGGGGTTTGAGATTGCCCAAGGTCGTTTAGGACCAGGTCGTATTCACCATTGCATGCGTTGTATTGGTGCTGCTGAAAAGTCTTTAGAATTAGCGGTTAACCGTGGTATGTCGCGTACTGCTTTTGGCAAGCCTTTAATTCAGCTAGGCGGAAACTTTGAACGTATCGCTGAAGCACGCATCAAAATTGACCAAGCACGTTTGCTTACTTTATATGCGGCGCAAAAAATGGACGCGCAAGGGACCAAGGCGGCATTGACGGAGATTTCTGCCATTAAAGTAGTCGCGCCAACTGTATTACAGGATGTGGTCGATATGGCCATCCAGATTCATGGCGGTATGGGTGTCTGCCAAGATACGATGCTACCAAGCTTCTTTGCCCAAGCACGTGCATTGCGTTTAGCTGATGGTCCAGATGAAGTGCATAAAACCATGATCGCCAAGTTGGAGTTGAAGCGTCAAGGCTTTAGTCGTCCTAAATCTACTAAGTCATAGTTTGGCACGCGATTGAATAGGAGCTCCGTCGGTTTTGAAGACTGAGCTCTTAACCTGAAGTAAATGACAACAATAATTGACAACGGTAATTGACCACACGATAAGGAATATCTTATGGCGACTGATAATGATACTGCTAGCAACAACGCTGGTATTCAAACAAATGACCTGAATAAAGATGTGCTGGATAAAGGTGGTACTGTTCGAGAAGGTGAAGAGCTAGACGCTCGAGTTGTGAGTGACTGGTTGCGTCAGCAAGGTGTCGATATAAAAGGTGAGCCTATTGTCACTCAATTCTCTGGTGGTGCATCAAATTGGACGTATCGTTTACAGTACGGCAATCAAGACTTAATTTTGCGTCGCCCACCCAAAGGCACCAAAGCCAAGTCAGCCCACGACATGGTGCGCGAATATAAGGTGCAAAAGGCGCTAAAAAATGCCTATCCTTACGTGCCTAAAATGGTTGCGTTGTGTGTTGATGAGGCAGTGATTGGTGCAGACTTCTACGTTATGGAGCGCATGGAAGGTATCATTCCACGTGCCAACTTACCAGAAGGTATCGAGTTAGATACTGAGCAGACACGACTCCTATGTACCAACGTCATTGATGCTTTAGTGGAACTGCATCAAGTGGATTGTGATCAGCACCCTGATTTGCTCGAATTAGGTCGTGGTGAAGGGTACTGCGAACGTCAAGTGACAGGCTGGGATAAGCGTTATGTAAAAGCCAAAACACCGAATGTCCCCAGTTTTACATTGGTACGTCAGTGGTTGGGCAAGCATACACCTGCTGATAGTAAGACATGCTTAATTCACAATGATTGGCGCTTTGACAATGTTATTTTGGATGCGACAGAACCGACCAAAGTAATAGGCGTACTGGATTGGGAGATGGCCACACTGGGTGATCCGTTGATGGATTTGGGCAGTGCCTTGGCTTATTGGATCGAAGAAAATGACAATATGGTGATGCAGCAGGCACGCCGTCAGCCGACACACCTAAAAGGGATGATGACCCGTGATGAGGTGGTAGCTTATTATCTTGAAAAAACAAATCTACAAATAGACAACTGGACGTTTTATGAAGTGTTTGGTCTATTCCGTTTGGCAGGTATCGTTCAGCAAATTTACTATCGTTATTATCATAAGCAGACCACCAATCCAACCTTCAAAAACTTTTGGATTATCGTACATGTATTGCACGCCAAGTGTCTAAAACTGATCGCGCAGTATGAAGGTGACATGCTATTTACTGATCGTGTACAGCCACATCTGCGAGAGATGGGAGTCGATGCTGCAATGCTTGAGCAGTTGCCAAGCCCTGTGAAAAAAATCGTAGAGGGACTTTTGCCAAAAAGCTATTTTGCGGATGCAGCGAAATCAAAGGACGAAGAGTGATTGTGCAGATTGATTAGGCTTTATTCCATTTGAATGATGATAAATAAGGGTATTTTATGACAACCATTCTACTTGCTCGTCATGGTCAGGCGTCCTTTGGACAAGAAAATTACGATCAGCTTTCAGATTTGGGTAGTATCCAAGCGCAAATGCTGGGTCAGCACTATGCAAGCATCGAGCGTCGTATCGATGCGATTTTTACAGGAAGTCTGAACAGGCAGCAAGAGTCTGCACGTCATTTTTGGCAAAGCTACCAGACTTTGTTCAGTACCGATGATGGACATGACGACGGACATGATGACGAGCGCATAGAAACCCCTATCGTCACTGCCATCGATTTAGATAAGCCTGATAGCTATGTATTGCCACAATTCGATGAGTTCAATCATAAAGACGTCCTGTTCACGTCTGACCCAGCGTTTAATAGCCGTAGCGCTATTGCTAGTGAAATTGCTAAGGCGAGAACCCCGTCCACACGGTTGGCCGAGATTTTTGACGGTGCGATGCAGCGTTGGCATGGCGGAAATCATGATGAAGACTATATAGAAAGCTGGCCAGAATTTAGTCATCGTGCGCAGCAAGCATTAGCACAGGTGCATCATAAAATAGAAAGCCTAGGTTTAGATGACGATAGCACGGTATTGGTTTTTACCTCAGGCGGTGTTATTGCAGCACTTACTGCTCAGTTTTTGCAACAAGGCAGTTTGACTGCCTATCAGATTAACAAAAGCTTGGTCAACACTGGTGTGACGTCTATCACGGTAAAAAACGAGCGTACTCGTCTACTGTCTTTAAATGAGTATAGTCATCTCATTTCTGGCGGTGAGTCTTTTGTGACATGGCGATAATTTAGCATCTAACAGTAGTGATAGGTTATAGTAAAGTGAAAGTGCTTGTTGTCAGTAGGTAAGGGCTCTGGCTATCTATATAGTTTGTACTGATATAGTCTGTACTGATCTTGAACTTTCTAATACCGACTTATAAAGGATTGTTATGCAAAATAAACTTTTTGATTTAGTCAGAAATAATACCGTCGCAAGCACCAGTCAACTGTTCAGTGCGGTTCAGCCAGCGCGATATTTAAAAGGATTGAATAAACAACAAGTCGGGCATGGTAAGACTGTGTTGATTACCGGTGCCAGTTCGGGTCTGGGCGAAGAGATGACAAGATTGTTTGCCAAACTTGGTTATAACCTTGCTATCTGTGCTCGCCGTGTTGAGCGCCTGGAGAGTCTACAGTCAGAATTAATCGCCCTGTATCCTGATATCCGTGTTGAATACCGAGTCTTAGATGTCAGTGATTATGACTCAATTTTTGACGTTTTTGATGCATTTGTTGTTGATTTTGGGCAGATTGATCGTGTTGTGGTCAATGCTGGTGTCGGAGACAGTCGTCGCATCGGCAAAGGGCGTTTTGAAACAAACCGTCATACTGTCGAAATTAATTTTGTAGCAGCGCTGGCACAATGTGAAGCAGCGATGAGTGTCTTTCGTGCTCAAAACAGTGGTCACCTGGTCGTCATATCTAGCATGTCAGCCATGCGAGGACTGCCTAAGCACTTAACCGCTTATGGTGCCAGTAAAGCAGGATTGGCGCACTTAGCAGAAGGTATTCGTGCTGATATGCTATTAAGTAAACTACCGATTCAGGTGTCTACTATTTATCCAGGTTATGTCCGCACTGAGATCAATGAAAATGCAAAACCATTGCCGTTTGAAGTAGATGCAGAAACTGGTACAAAAGCAATCGTTGCAGCGATTGAAGCAGGCGTGGATGAAGCTTGTGTGCCAAGCTTGCCTTGGTCGATGGTAGGAAAAGCAATGAAACATCTGCCTTTGCAAGTGGTGAATAAGTTTAACTAAGCATGTTTTTTTCAAGTGCGCACCATGTAGGGCGCGTATTATATAGAAAATGCTCTGACTATACAGAATACTTCCTAGGTGAAAGAAGGAATTGCGCCAGAAAGACAAAACCAGAGCTGAAAGAGACATAAAAAGCCATGCACAGTATTTGTGAATGGCTTTTTATTTTTAAGTTGTATCAACGAAAGGTATTGAGTAGCCACTCACTTGTGTAGCTCGTTGATGACTATCCAAGTGGCTTACATAAAGTAGCTTACATAATATGGCTCACGCTTACGCCTCATTGATGGCTTGTTCGATGACTGAGCGTAGGTTTTGAGGCACACGAATAGGGCGCATTGGGGTGGCGTTAGCAACGATAGCATTGGGTTCATGATCGCCATTACTCTTTGCTGTTGAGTCTGGCTTTATTTGATTTTGTACACAAGCGATCACAATCTTGGTGCTACTTAATAAGCTCTCATTGTTTTTTCTGTCAGATGAAGGGCTGTTGGTTTGCTGGCGGTGAATGCTCTGATAAAATACAATGCTGGCAGGTTTTAATTCAACTTTATCAATTCGCACAGTGATAACTTCATCTAAAAGGATGGCTCGTTTATATTGCAAATCAGCCTGACTGACCACGAAGTGCTGTACCTCGCCACTGTCAGTTTTTAGGAAATAGCCATTTAATCCAAGTTTGGTGAACCAGTCTCGACGGCAATTTTCAAAAAATACTAAATGATTGGCGTGATAGACTATACCGCCGGCATCAGTGTGGTTAATATAGACATTATAGTCTGTCGCAAATATAGGTGTGGTCATAATAACGCTCAGTATTTTAGTGTGGCTAGCCAAGTGCAATTGGCAAGTACGGTTAGTGAGTACGATTTGATAGCAGCCGTGTTAATAATAGCTACTCTAGCTTAAGATAGCAGAGCACGCAACAATTAGCGCTGTCAGTGTCTGTTATTATGGTGAGCGTAGATATCATCGCATCCGCCCTACGCTATTGCATTCGGCCTACAATGTATTTCAAACAATTAGAATAGGATAATTTATGCCCCGTTTTGTTAGTTTTAACGTCAATGGTATTCGTGCCCGTCAGCATCAGCTTGAAGTCGTACGAGACGTCATCGATCCTGATGTAATGGGTCTGCAAGAGACCAAGGTTCATGATGATCAGTTTCCATTGGCTAATGTAGAGGGTCTTGGTTATCACGTGGAATACTTTGGCCAAAAAGGACATTACGGCGTGGCGCTAGTGTCTAAGATTGCACCTATTTTCGTACAAAAAGGCTTCCCTGGTGAAGATGTAGAAGCACAAAAGCGCTTCATTCATGCCCGCTATGAGTTCGATGGACGTGAAGTCGACGTTCTCAATGGCTATTTTCCACAGGGTGAAAGCCAAGACCATCCGACCAAGTTTCCTATGAAACGGGCCTACTATGCAGGTTTAATGGCTTATATAGACACATTAAAAGCAGAAGGTCGGTCGATTATCGTCATGGGTGATATGAATATCGCTCCAGAAGATGTGGATATTGGTATTGGTGAGGTCAATGCAAAGCGTTGGTTAAAAAATAGAAAAAGCTCATTTTTACCAGAAGAGCGCGAGTGGTATGCGGCACTGATGTCACGTGATTTGACGGATACTTATCGTTTGCATTATCCAGAAAGCAGAGAGTTTTACAGCTGGTTTGACTATCGTAGCCGCGGTTTTAACGATGACCCTAAGCGCGGTTTGCGTATTGATCATATTTTGTGTACTTCAGATTTACTTGAATCGTGTGTTGATGCAGGTATCAGCTATGAGTTGCGAGCGATGGAAAAACCGTCTGACCATGCGCCGATTTGGTCATCGTTTGAATTTAAGTAATTAATTTAAATAGCCAATTTAAATAACTGTAGGTCTTACGCATTCATGCATAGTGCGCATGTTTGAAATGAGGACACGCCCCAGAGTCTTTGACAATGATTTCATGCACGCAAGCTGTGTCAGATACTTGAGTTGATAACTGTTTTTAGAATGGTTACTAGAATAAACCTACGTTCTAATAACACTGTATTTATAATCATAAAAATTGAAAATAAGGATGCCACCATGGCTGTTGGAAATATTGCAATCCCAGATACTATTTATCCGATTGACGGTATCAAGTTAAGTGCGACCGCAGCAGGTGTGCGCTATAAAGACCGCAATGATTTAGTGGTGATTGAACTCGCTGAGACCGCAAACAGCGCTGTTGTCACAACGAAAAATGCCTTTTGTGCGGCACCGGTAAAAGTATTGCGTGAAAATTTTGCCAAAGCAAGTCCACGCTATCTCGTGATCAACACGGGCAATGCCAACGCAGGTACAGGTGCAGATGGTATGCGTCGTGCAGAGAGTATTTGTGAGGCATTGGCTAGTAAAGCAGGTGTAGACCAAAGTGTCGTACTGCCATTTTCAACTGGGGTTATCGGTGAGCCACTTAACAGCGAGGCTGTCATCGCAGGGCTGAATGAAGCACTTAGCAATTTAGTGTCTGACAGTTGGCTTGAAGCAGCCAAAGGTATCCTGACGACTGATACGATTCCTAAGCTTGCCAGCCAAAAAGTGGATGTTGCAGATAGTAGTTATCACATAACCGGTATTTCAAAAGGGTCGGGTATGATACGACCCAATATGGCAACGATGCTGGGCTACGTGGCCACGGATGCCAATATCGCTGCTGATTTATTGCAAGAAATGCTAAGCACCATTAATGAGCAGTCTTTTAATCGCATTACGGTGGATGGTGATACGTCGACTAATGACTGTTGTGTGTTGATTGCCACTGGTACTGCTAGCTCGGATGTAATTGATAGCCCTGAGCACCCACACTATCAAGCTGTGTATACAGCTTTGACCGAAGTATTTGTGCGTTTGGCGCAATTAATCGTACGTGACGGCGAGGGCGCAACCAAGTTTATGACTGTCAAAGTCACTGGCGGACAAATGACTCAAGAATGCTGTGATGTAGCTTATGCAGTTGCTCATTCACCACTGGTTAAAACAGCATTTTTTGCTAGTGATGCTAACTGGGGACGTATACTGGCAGCCGTTGGTTATGTAGGGGTTGAAGATTTGGATACTGAAAAGGTCGATGTGTATCTGGATGAGGTGATGATTTGCCAAAATGGCGGTGTCGCACCTAGCTATACTGAAGAGGCGGGCAAGAACGTTATGAGTCGCTCCGAGATTACCATCCATATTGATCTTGCACGTGGTGAGGCTTCTGACACGGTATATACTTGCGATTTATCGTATGATTACGTAAAAATCAATGCTGACTATCGTAGCTAATAATCACAACTTCTCAGCAATAGTGCGGCACTAGCGAGATAGTGAGCAGACGATTATCGCTTTTTGGATTCGACCATATCCTATTGTTCACCTCACTTAGAAAATATAGGTACGATTGAAAAAGCCAGAACGACGTCGTTCTGGCTTTTTTGTATGTGTGTTATTAAATACCAATGAATATGGCCATGGACTAGTTAAAAAGCAGTTGCAAATACTGACGTTACTTTACAAAGTAGTTATAGAAGAGAAGCGGTAATGCGTTTTACACTTATGCAAGTGGACATTAGATAGCTCTAGTAAGCAATCGCTTTAGAGTTTGCCTTGGTCATAACCACTGCAGCTAATACATCTGGGGGCATTCACATGCCTTAGAATGCCCCCAGATGTATACGAAA
>NZ_JAKDUI010000115.1 GCF_030457785.1 Psychrobacter sp.
AGATCGATATTACATATTTTTATATTTAAGGTCTGTTTCACAGTTTCTTTAGGGCAATAAGGAAATTCTATGTCACAGAAAAAGCTAGATGGCCATCTTCCTACTGATGGCAATGAGTATTTATTTACCGATACCTTTCCGAAGGGTACGGGTAAAGGGTTGATAGTTGTCGCTATCGCGGCTATTGTCGCCACTATCATTTACAATGTATTACCATTTGACGTCAATGCAAACAAAGGTCTCGCTGTATTATTTTTCATCGGAGTGCTATGGCTGACAGAAGCGGTGCATGTCACTATTACTGCGATACTGGTTGTTGTCGTGGGCGCGCTGGTTGGTATACCAGACTTCAATGCCAAAATAGGTTTGCAGAGCTTTGCTAGCCCAACTATTTATTTATTTTTTGGTGGTTTTGCGTTAGCAGCAGCGTTGCACGTGCAGCAGCTAGACAAAAAAATCGCGCTAAAGATTTTATCTATGTCTGGTGGTAAGTTGGGAACGGCTGTATTTTTGATATTTGCTGTGACCGCGTTTTTATCGATGTGGATATCGAATACGGCAACTGCCGCGATGATGCTGCCATTGGCACTAGGTATCTTGACCCAAGTAGACCGTGAAAAAGACCGCGGTACTTTTGTTTTTGTGCTATTAGGTATTGCTTACTCGGCCAGTTTGGGTGGCTTAGGTACTATCGTTGGTTCGCCGCCTAACGCCATCGCAGCAAAAGCGCTAGACATCGCTTTTGTTGATTGGATGAAGTTTGGTATACCAATGATGATAGTGCTATTGCCATTATTACTGGGTGCGATGTTTTTGTTCCTTAAACCCAATCTGAATCGTAAGATTACCTTGCTTGATGAGGAACCGATTGAATGGAATATGCCGCGCGTGGTGACCATTATCGTCTTTATCATCACTGCTTTGAGCTGGATATTTTCGAAGAAAATTGGTGCAGCATTCGACCTTTCTGATACCGATGCCCTTATTGCTTTGTCAGCAGCAGCGGCAGTCGTGAGTTTGGGACTGGTGTCGTGGAAACAAGTTTCTGACAATACTGACTGGGGCGTGCTCATGCTTTTCGGTGGCGGTATCGCACTGTCGACGATCTTAAAAGTATCAGGAGCGTCATTGGTACTTGGTGAGACGGTCGCGAACGCCTTGTCTGCGGCACCACTTCTGGTGGTGATGATTGCTATATCAGCATTCATTATATTCTTGACAGAGTTTGCTTCTAATACGGCATCGGCAGCGTTGTTGGTACCGGTATTTGCGGCAATTGCTGAGCAGATGGGATTGCCACATGAAGTGTTGGTATTGGTTATTGGTATCGGTGCTTCTTGTGCGTTTATGCTACCAGTTGCCACGCCACCTAATGCCATTGTCTTTGGTACAGGATTAATTAAACAAACAGAAATGGTACGTACAGGGGTGATACTCAATATTATTGCAACAGTGATTATCGGGCTGTGGGCGTATTTTTTCTTGATGTAACCTATTTCCTTGATGAAATCTAGGGTATATTTTAGTCGTTGTGCTGAAATAACCTGACAATGTAGCAGATGAAACCCGATGTTTAAGTCGATCTTAAACATTGGGTTTTTTTATTGCTACTGCTTGGATAAGCGACTCGGATAAGTGACACTACAGGACTAAGAATTATGTTTTACCAAGCGGCGACTATTTATCGGATATGCCTGATATAGAAACCAGCCTATCTATTAGCACTTCTATCTATTAGCACTTCGAATAGTGCTTTGAGTCTAGCAACTTGAATCGCGAGTGAATTACCTCCATAATCTAATCACTTTTAAACAATAAATAGCCTAAGTAAATATGCCCGATATTTCTAAGAATATAGCCGAAACAGCCACAGAAAATCAAAATGACACCAGCAACAATGCCGGCAATAGTAACGTCAGCAATAACAGCGCTCAGAAAGAATCTATGGTTACAGATCCAGAGAACAAGAGCAGTCAAAGTATAAAAGCGACTGAAGCCAGCAATGAAGCTTCTTCAATGTCGAAAGTCACTGCTGATATACCTGTACTTGCCAAAGATAGTTACTATTTAAGCCGCTTGGAGCGTGAGTTGGCGCGTGCCGCTGTGACTAAAAACAAGGCGAATGGTGATGCTGCTACTAAAGCGGATAACTTACTAAGCAAAAAACGTGCGCAATATGACAAGATAAAAAATCGCTCACAGCAAGCAGTACAAGCACGTATGGATAGTATCCCTAAGGGATTGCCCGATACTTTAAACCTTGAATTCCCTGTCAGTCAGCGTGCGGATGATTTGGTGCGGGCGATTCAGGATAACCAAGTTATTATCGTCGCAGGTGAGACGGGTTCTGGTAAGACAACGCAATTGCCAAAGCTAGCAATGCTGGCGGGGCGAGGTATTAGAGGACAAATTGGACACACTCAACCTCGGCGGCTGGCGGCCAGAAGTGTGGCCAATCGTATCGCTGAAGAAATGGGTGAGACATTAGGCAGTACGGTGAGTTTTAAAATTCGCTTTAACGAGCAAGGCACGGCACAGTCTGTTATTAAACTAATGACTGATGGTATCTTGCTGGCTGAGTTAGGGCATGATCGGTTTTTGAGTAAGTACGACACCATTATCATCGATGAAGCCCATGAGCGTAGCTTAAATATTGATTTTATTATGGGTTATCTGAAAAATCTATTACCCAAGCGTCCTGATTTAAAAGTCATTATCACCTCTGCTACGCTCGATACCAAGCGCTTTAGTGAGTACTTCAGCCGTTATGATAACAAGCAAAAACGTCAGGTTCCTGCACCGATTTTCAATGTAGAAGGGCGTAGTTTCCCGGTAGAAGTGCGTTTTCGCCCACTGACGGATGAACCTGTCAATAGCTCTGATGACGACAGCTACGACGATTTTGAAGAAAACCTGCCACGGGCAGTTGTCGCAGCCGTCGAAGAGTGTTTTAGTGATGCACAGGGTAAAGGGCATGCGGATCAAGCAGATATCCTAATATTTGCCGCTACAGAGGCAGAGATTCGTGAGTTGCAAGATGTGCTTGAGCGTCATGGACCTAAACATACAGAAGTGCTGCCACTATTTGCACGGCAAACCTATGAAGAGCAGCAGCGTATTTTTCGTCCGTCAGGTCGCGGTCGACGCATCGTCATTGCTACCAACGTTGCCGAAACAGCACTGACTGTACCCGGTATTCGCTATGTGATTGATTTGGGTTTTGCCCGTATCTCGCGCTATTCATATCGCTCACGTGTACAGCGTTTACCGATCGAAGCCATCTCGCAAGCCGCTGCCAATCAGCGTAAAGGTCGCTGTGGTCGTGTTGCACCAGGCGTTTGTATTCGCCTTTATAGCGAGGAAGACTTTAGTGGTCGCCCGGAGTTTACTGAGCCTGAGATCCTCCGCACCAACTTAGCATCCGTCATTTTACAAATGGCCAACCTGCGTTTGGGTAGCGTTGACGACTTTGCTTTCATTGAGCCGCCCGACAGCAGATTGGTGACTGATGGGCATAAGCTGCTCAATGAGTTAGGTGCCATTAGTGAAAAGTCGAACGTGGATTCTGCTCAGAAAAACAGCAAGTCAAAGCGTAAAAAAGGATTGAACCAGCTGCGTTTGACCAGCACAGGACAAAAGATGGCACGTATGCCCATCGATCCAAGGCTGGCGCGTATGCTCGTTGCAGGTAGCGACTTTGATTGTATTAGAGAGATGCTAATCGTTGTGGCAGCACTTGCCGTGCAAGATCCACGTGAGCGACCTGCTAATAAGCGTCAGCAAGCAGATCAAAAGCATGCTGAATTCCGCCAAGATGACTCAGACTTTTTGTTTTATCTCAGCTTATGGCAAGCACTGTTTGAAAAAGACGAAAACAGCCATAAGCTTTCTGGTAATCAGCGTAAGCAATTTACAAAGAAAAACTATCTGAGTTTCCCGCGTGTGCGTGAATGGAGCCAAACCCATCGTCAGCTGCTACAGATGGTGACCGATCTCAAATTAACAGATGTCAACGATTCAAAAGTTCCTGCCAAAAACGCTTCTGGGAACTCATCCAAGAGCCCCTCTAAGGCAACGACGACCAGTGATCCGACAGCGATTGAAGATGAATCGCTCAAAGCGGTGAAGTATGCCAATTTGCATAGAGCTTTGATGACTGGCCTGTTATCTACCATTGCTCATAAGACCGAAAATCGTGGTGAGTATTTAGCGGCTCGGCAACAAAAAACCAAGATATTTCCTGCGAGTACCGTGTTTAAGCAGATCCCACCTTGGGTCATGGCTTTTGAGGTGGTCGAAACGTCACAAGTATTTATGCGGACTGTTGCCAAGATTGAGCCAGAATGGATCATATCTGCGGCTGGTGACTTACTAAAGTATCACTACTTTGAGCCGCATTGGTCGAAAAAAACAGGTCGTGTAAAAGCCTATGCGCAGATTAGTTTGTTTGGGCTAATTATTGTGAGCAAGCAGTTGACGAACTATGAACAAGTCAACCCTGAGGAGTCACGCGAGATATTTATTCGTGATGGTCTGGTGACGGGTAACTTAGGACGTCAAGCACCGTTTTTGCAGCATAATATGGACAAAATAGCTCATGTCGAACGTATTGAAGACAAACTACGCCGCCGTGACCTACTCGTCGATGAAGAAGCGTTGTATCAATTCTATGACAAGAAAATCCCGAAACATGTCGCTAGTCGTAAGTCTTTTGAAGACTGGCGATCAGAAGTGGAGAAGAATGATAATAAACATCTATTCTTTACCGATGATGATGTCCTAAACAGCCAAGCGCCAACCACTGGTGACTTTCCAGAAGTTTGGAAGTTGGGTGATCTAAAGCTGCCACTACGCTACGTTTTTGATCCTGCTAGCGACGATGACGGTGTAACGATTCGTGTGCCGCTCGCTGCGTTACCACAGTTAGACGCTATCGAGTTGTTATGGGGTGTTCCTGGATGGCGCTATGAGTTGGTATTACAACTACTTAAGTCATTACCGAAAGAAGTTCGCCGTCAAATCGTACCGATTCCTGATACTGCTGATGGCTTGTTTGATGAGTTACAGCCTGAGAATCAACAAGGCTTGCTTAAGCAGCTTTGCCAAGCATTAAATCGCCGGGGCATTATGTCGGTGACGCCAGAGAGCTTTAATCCCTCAAATATTGACCGCTACTTACAGCCACAAATTTGTGTGGTCGATGAGAAAAATCGCATTATCGAAAAAGGTCGTGATCTACAAACACTGCAAATTCGCCACGCGTCTGAAACTAGCCAAGCAGTGAATGAACATCAAGGCGCACACACTGAGTTTCCTGAGCATTTCGCCTTTAGCAAAAATCATCACAGTGCAGGAGTGATCATGAAGCAGTTCGCTGCTTTGGTTGCTGATGAAGCAGGCGAGGCTGTATCGATACATCAATACACCGATGTAAATGCTGCTTTGCAAGCACATCGAACAGGTGTTTTAACTTTGATTAAGGGTAAGCTCAGCGCTAAGAAAAAACAGCTGACCAGCCAAGTCGATAAAATATTCAAGTTAGCATTTGCACCGCTAGGTGATATGGAAGCGCTAAAGACGATAGTCATCGATGCCACGTTAGATGCTGCGCTTGAGGAGCATTATGTTTTATTTGATCATAGCGATGCTTTGCCTGAAAGTGCTGATGACATTGCGATTGGACTGAGTGAGGAGTTGCCATTTACTGCTGAAGAATACCGACAAACCGAGGAAGTCGTTTTGCGTCATTTTTTATTGACGGGTCAAAGCGTCATAAAAACGCTCAAAAACGTCTATACTCGTTGGCAACGTGTGCGCCAAAATCTACTCATGCTCGATCGAGAAGTGTTTGGTGAATCTATTGATGATATCGAAGATCAGCTAGAAGATTTACATCTGGCTAAATTCGTCTACCGAATGGATTATAGTCATTGGCAGCAGTATCCGCGTTATTTAGAGGCACTAGAGGTGCGCATCGAGCGCTTGGAGCATAATGTCGATGCCGATCTTGATGGTGTTTATTCGTTAGACGTACATATGGAACGGCTGGCCAATCGTGCAAGTGATGAGGCCATTAGTGAGTACCGCTGGATGGTTGAGGAATATCGCATTCAACTGTTTGCCCAACCGATGAAGACGCGTATGGCAGTATCACCAAAGCGTCTCAGTAAGATGTGGGACAAGGTTAGCTAAAGCATGGCTGGTGTTTGATTACCTTGTCACTGTCACTGTCACTGTCACTGTCACTGCCATGACTGAGTGATCAAACACCCACAAGTGTCAGCTATTTTTGATAGGTTGATTAAGTGCTATTGTTTCAACGTTGTCGTTAACAGCTGCGGCTTTCTTCTGTTGGTGCTTATCCCACCGGGCGTATACATTTGCCAATACAGAACCAGATACTGAGTGCCAAATGCAAGCAACTGCTGCTGCGATTGCAGACTCCGCGTTTCCGGGGAAGAATTTCGTGCTCAGCCCAGTTGCCAGTCCAGCATTTTGTACACCGACTTCGATGGATATGGTGCGTTTTTTGGGTGTACTCATACCAAAAAATGCGCCTGAGTAGTAGCCCAACACGTAGCCGGCGATATTGTGCACAGCAATTGCTAAAATAACGACCAACCCTGATTGTAAAAATTGATCGCCAAATACGGCAGCGACACCACCGACGATACAAGCAAATGCTAATACTGCGATGCCTGGCATGACGGCTCGTACATCCTTGAACCAATGTTTATTGTGAAATAAGATATTAAGCATAGAGCCTATAGCGACTGGCAGCAATGTCACAAGTAGCATAAATCGCAACATACCCCATCCATCCATCTCTACAGACTGACCAACCAAGTAATTTAACCATAGCGGCGTCGCTAATGGAGCGATAATGGTTGAGACAGTCGTCATGCCTACTGAAAAGGCAACATCGCCTTTTGCAAGATAACTCATGATGTTTGAGGACACACCGCCAGGACAAGTGCCGACCAAAACCAGACCCAGTGTTAAGCCTGCCGATAAATCAAACAGTCTGGCCACGCCAATCGCCAACAGTGGCATAATGGTATATTGAATCACTGATCCGATAAAAATATCAAGCGGACGTCGGGCTAATATTTGGTAGTCTTCTTTGCCTAGTGTCATGCCCATTGCCAGCATGATGATACCCAGTACGATGATTTGAGTATCGCCTGTTACCCAAGAAAACGTTGCAGGCTCTATGAACGTTACTGCTGCTGCCAAAACAATGACCAGTGCGGTAAACCGGCTCAACTGCTGACTTATCATCCCTAAAAAACGCATCCCTAAACCCCTAAGACGAAAAAAAAGCAAAGTATAAGTTTAAAGTTGCTATATTTCCATTGGGTTGGGGCAGTTTTTAGCGAACAATTAGTTGTCATAATTACAACTTTAAATAAGCTATAGAGATTTGGCTATTAGCTTTTTTGCTGTGGAGATCTTAGGCGAGTTTGATAATCCGATCATGGCACTGATATTTCGTAGTCGTGTATTTCTTAGTCATGTATTTTTTAGTCATGATATTGACAGGGGTTGTCGCTTCAGAGGTTGTTGGTTTTATTTTTGCAAGATTGAATGGTTTGGTGTGTTGACCACGTCATTAAACCCCGTCACAGAGTAACGGGGCCTAGTGGTTTAATATTCGTTTAGATTTGCTGTGATACTGCACCTTGAATGCAGAATGAAAGCACCATGCTTATAGTGTTTTTTTACTAAAGTACCAGTCTGTATACTCATAGCCTTCAGCTTTGCGTGCATCTGCGGCAGCTGCTGTTTTAGGTGGCGGAACGATGACTGGCTCACCAACTCTCCAGTTCTCAGGGGTAGCGCAGCTATTAGCATCACTGGTTTGTAGTGCATCAAGCAAGCGTAAGAACTCATCGACTGAGCGACCGTTACTCATAGGGTAATAAACCATCGCACGTAGCACGCCTTCGGGATCGATGATGAAAGTGGCACGTACGGCTGAGGTATCACTTGCGCCAGGTTGAACCATGCCATAAGATTTGGCTACTTGCATAGATAGGTCAGCGATAATAGGGAAGGTGATTTCTACGCCGAAGTTTTCTTTGATATTACGCATCCATGCGATATGCGAGTGTACGCTGTCAATGGATAGACCCAATAGCTCAGCACCTTTGGCATGGAACTCATCTGCTTTGTTGGCGAAAGCCATAAATTCGGTGGTACACACAGGAGTAAAGTCAGCTGGATGTGAGAACAGCACTAACCATTTGCCTTTATAATCCGCCAACGTTTTTTGACCATCAGTGGTGAGTGCATCGAAATCTGGTGCAGGACGGTTAAGTTGTGGAAATTGGACAACAGGCTCTTGAGCTTGAACATTCATGTCATTATTCATGGTGATCTCCTTTATGGATTCTATTGCTAATTAGTGGTCAGTTTGATGTTGTATTCATCAAATTTATTTAGTACTGGCTTTTTATTGAAC
>NZ_JAKDUI010000116.1 GCF_030457785.1 Psychrobacter sp.
TCAATCAGGCAGCTTAATTCTATTTATTAGGTGTCTTAAGTTTGGGAGGGTTACCCTAGGTTTTATGGCCGTATAAACGACTCAGTTTAGATGGTTACAGCTGTTTTGGTAGACAATAAAGTCAAGTGACTTTGGCTTTTCTGACTCAAGGTTTGCCAAAATAGTCGTACTACTGATCGCAATTTTTCTCAATTTATTTTTTGTAGTATTATTCATAGGCAACGATGGTTATGACGCAACGCATTGCCGTACTAGGCGCAACAGGCTCGATTGGCGACAGCACATTAGCAATCTTAGCAGCGCAGCCGCAGCATTACGAAGTTTATGCGCTGTCGGGATATCATCGTTTAGATAAACTTTTTACACTTTGCCAGCAATTTCTGCCAAAACGCGTCAGTGTACCGATGGCAGCAGTTGACGAATTTGCTCAGCGGCTAAGCACTGCTGGATTGGATATTGAGGTGGTCGCTGGCGAGGCGGGTTTGATAGACATTGCCACTGACACGCAAACTGACACAGTTGTTGCTGCTATCGTAGGCGCGGCCGGGTTACCATCTACCTTGGCCGCTGCTCGAGCCGGCAAGCGTATCTTACTAGCCAACAAAGAGGCTTTAGTGATGGCCGGGCAGGTGATGATTGATGCCGTCAAAACGCACAACGCCACATTGTTACCCCTCGATTCTGAGCATAATGCCATCTTCCAATGTTTGCCTTTAGAAATTCAACAAGACAACACCCAGATCCACCGATCAGAATATGGTGTACGTAAGCTGTGGTTGACTGCTTCTGGTGGGCCTTTTTTACAACACTCGTTTGAAAAAATGCAGCAGGCGAGTGTGGCCGAGGCAGTCAAACATCCCAACTGGTCTATGGGTCAAAAGATATCAGTCGATTCTGCAACGATGATGAATAAAGGGCTTGAGTTGATAGAGGCTTGCCATTTATTTGATTTGTCTGAAAATAAGATAAACGTGGTTATCCATCCGCAAAGTATCATTCACTCAATGGTAGAATATAGCGACGGTAGTTTTTTAGCGCAGCTCGGTAGTCCAGACATGAAGACGCCAATTGCCCATGCCCTAAGCTATCCCAACCGCATAGACAGTGGTGCGCAGCCGTTGGACTTATACGCATTAAGTGGGCTTGAGTTTATCGAGCCTGATCTGCAGAAATTTGCTTGTTTGCGTCTTGCTCGTCAGGCAATGCAAGCGGGAACACATGCGACCATCGTACTGAATGCTGCTAATGAAGTTGCGGTCGCCGCATTTTTGAAGAACCAAATACGTCTAACTGATATCGCACGCATTAACGAACAAGCATTAAATGAGATTCAAGCACCATCTCTCAATGCGACTGCTGATATAGAAGATATTTTGGCGATTGATACAATTGCTCGTGGTTATACTGATAAGCTTGTATTAGAGTTAGCGTGAATCAGCATGCGTCTTTATTCTTAGCTTGTTAGATCGTTACTCACTAAATTAAAGAGATCTCCTAAGCAATATTACTGAGAAGAAAATCATGACGTTTTTGTTAACTCTCCTTGCGGCAATTTTTGTTTTAGGACCGCTTATCGCCCTGCACGAGTGGGGGCATTATATTGTAGCTCGGCTCTGCGGTGTCAAAGTTTTGACATACTCGATTGGTTTTGGTCCCAAGCTATTTGGCTGGACAAGTAAAAAAAGCGGTATTGATTATCGCATTTCAGCGTTACCACTTGGTGGCTATGTCAAAATGCTCGATGCACGTGAAGGTGAAGTAGCAAAAGAAGAGCAGCATTTGGCGTTTAATCATCAACATCCATTGAAGAAGATTGCGATATCTGCAGCCGGTCCTATCATGAATTTTGTGATAGCCATTGCTTTGTTTTGGGTGTTATTCATGACTCCATCGGAGCAGTTAGCAACCAAAATTGGTCAGGTATTGCCAGAAACACCGGCGGCGACAGCGCAATTACCAGTGGGAGAAACTATCGTGGCGATCGATAGCCATGACGTGCAATCCTGGGAAGGTATCAATTACCGTCTCGCTGGGCGTATGGGTGAAACTGGTAACGTCAGTATTACTTTGCAGTCAGATGCTGCCACGCCTAATATTGCCACGGCTAACATTGACGCCACTAATGTTGAAACAAGCAATGCAGTGCAGACCTATCAAGTACCTGTTACTGCCTTCATGCAGGGTGAAGCAAAAGGTCAAGATGCGCTCACGAGCTTTGGTATGTTGCCATGGCAGCCAGATATTGTCCCAGTGATCGGCGAATTAACACCAGATGGTGCTGCCATTCGTCAGGGCCTTGAGGTTGGTGATCGTATTACAGCGATTAATGGTGAAGAAATCACGGATTGGATCAGTGCTACCCGTATCATTCGTGACAACCCTGAGACGCTGCTGCCATTTACTGTGCTGCGTGATGAGAAACCTATTCAACTACAGATTATGCCGCAGGGCAAAAAAGACAACTTAGGTAACGATTTTGGGCAAATAGGCGCTAGGGTGGCGGAGTCTGATATTGTCATTCCTGACGCGTACAAAACCACTGTGGTTTATGGTGCTGGCGAATCACTGGTCAAGTCATTTGAAAAGACAGAGCAGCTGGCAGTCATGACCCTCAGCTCGATGGGTAAAATGCTGTCTGGTATGATTGGTCTCGACAATTTATCAGGTCCGATTACCATCGCCAAAGTCGCCAAACAGAGTTTTGATATTAGTTGGCAGATGGTGTTGTCGACCGCTGCCTTGATTAGCTTGAGTCTGGCTGTACTAAATCTTTTGCCTATTCCCGTCTTAGATGGTGGTCATATCGTGTATCATTTTATTGAGCTGATACGTGGCAAACCCCTTTCAGAAGGCGTGCAAATGGTTGGGCTTAATATTGGTTTACTCTTGCTAGTAGGTTTCATGGTGTTAGCGATTGGTAATGATATTAGTCGGCTTTTTTGATAAATGAGTCAAGAGATAATAGGATAAGACAAGATATACTAAAGGTTTAACGTCTGTTCTCTTGCGATTATTCATCAGACAGACGGGAGACGACTGTGTCGTCGTCACTGTACTAATTGTAACTTTTAGTTTATCTTATAATGCGTTTTATATAGAGTGCTCGGAGTTTCCAACGTTTAGCGCGTCTAGGTGCGTGTTCTTGCGTGAGCGGGTGGAACGACAAGTATTTTTAACTTAATTTAAGTAATTTTTTATTGACGGATAGTGTTTATGCGTACGCCTTTATTTATGAGCGCGGCAGGGTTGCCGTTAGTTGTAGCGATGATGAGTATGCCGGTGCAGGCTGCAGAATTTGTAGTCACTGACATCGGTTTCAATGGCTTACAACGTCTAACCCCCGATAGCCTCTATCCGGTTCTACCTGTGACGGTAGGGGATACGGTTGATGATAGTACCTTGGCTGCTAGTATCAAATCGCTATATGCGACTGGTAACTTTGCCGACATTCAGACCCGTGTCGAAGGTGGTCAATTAAGATTTGACGTCATTGAGCGTCCAACCATCTCTGAAGTGACTTTTGAAGGCAACAAACTGATTCCAGAAGAAGGTTTAGAAGAAGGTCTTAGCAATGCTGGATTGTCTGCAGGTGATGTGCTGAAACAGTCAACCCTGCAAGGCGTGGCGAATGAGCTACAGCAGCAGTATATTAGCCAAGGTTACTATAATAGTAATATTGAAGTTGAGCAGACCTTACTAGATGGTAATCGTGTTAAGCTTGATGTGAGCTTCATTGAAGGTGACCCAGCCAAGGTTGTCGATATCAATATCATCGGCAATAGTCATTTCAGCGATGAAGAGATTAAAGATGCCTTTGCGGTAAAAGAGTCTTCTTGGACTCGCTTGCTGTCTAAATCTGACCGCTATGCTAAAGAAAAGCTGGCGGCCAGTTTAGAAAACCTGAGCGCCATGTACCAAAACGATGGCTATGTACGTTTTGCGGTAGATAACGCAGTGCTCAATATCAGTGAAGATAAAAACAGTATATTTATCGAAGTCAGTGTGAGCGAAGGTGAGCAATACCAGTTCGGAGGTGTCAACTTCTTAGGTAAGCCAACTTTCGATACAAATGAGCTCAATGAGCTGGTCACCTTTGCGCCTGACGAAACGTACTCACAAGCCAAGTTAGATGAAACCACTGCCGAGCTTAAGAGACGTTATGGCAATGATGGCTATTATCTGGCAGAGATTCGACCTGTGCCACGTATCGATGACGACACAAAAGTAGTGGAAGTGGATTATTTCATTGACCCAGCACGTCCTATCTACGTTCGCCGTATCAACTTCACTGGTAACATTAAAACCAAAGATGAAGTTTTACGTCGTGAAATGCGTCAGTTAGAAGGGGCTTTGGCATCGAGTGAAAAGATTCAGTTATCACGGACGCGTCTGATGCGTACAGGTTTCTTTAGTGCGGTGAATGTGAATGTTAGATCCGTACCGAACCAGCCAGACCAGGTAGATGTTGACTACACCGTAGAAGAGCAACCGTCTGGTAGCTCGACGATTGCAGCGGGCTACTCTCAAAGTGGTGGTGTTACATTCCAGCTGGACTTGACGCAAAACAACTTTATGGGCACTGGTAACCGAGTCCAAGCTGCGCTATCACGTTCGGAAACACGCGATTCTTACAGCTTGGGTTATACAGACCCGTACTTTACTGAAAACGGGGTCTCACAAGGTCTAAGTGCTTATTATCGTGAAACTAAGTACGATGATGATAATGTCAGTAATTATGTGACAGATTCTCTTGGTGCGACGCTTAATTATAGTTATCCCGTGGATGAAACGAAACGTGTCAGTGCTGGTTTGAATGTTGATAATACGACAGTACGCGGCGGTAGATTCTTGGGTGTGTCCAACGTCCAAGAGCTGCTAGACGAGGGTGGCACACAGACAAACTATGGTGATGACGGCCAAAGTGCTACCTTTAAAAATGACTACACTACGTATAATTTATTATTTGGTTGGGATTACAGCACGCTAGATCGTCCTGTCTTTCCAACTGAAGGCATGAGCCACTCAATTGATGCAACGATTGGCGTGGGTGATGCCAGTTATCAAAAACTCGTTTATAGCGGTAACGTGTATTATCCTGTCTATAAAGATTGGGTCGCTCGAGGCTATACCAAGCTTGGCTATGGTAATGACTTACCGTTTTTCGAAAACTTCTATGCAGGCGGTTATGGATCGGTACGTGGTTATGAAGCATCAACGCTCGGTCCTAGATCAGAGAACTATTATTATGCTATGGACGACGAAATCAGCAGTGCCGGTGAGGAAATCGGTGGTAATGCTCTAGCTACTTTCGGCGCAGAGCTGATTTTACCAATGCCGTTCAAGGGTGATTGGGCGGATCAAGTGCGTCCAGTACTGTTCGCTGAAGGTGGTCAAGTATTTGACACGACTGGCAAAGAGGACGAGACTTTTAGAGACACTGGCGAACCTTTAATTACGCAAGACAGCAGCTTACGCTATAGCGCGGGTGCAGGGGTAACTTGGTACACGCCAATCGGTCCAATCTCACTCAGTTATGCGGTACCTTTTGGTGACAAAGAGGGCGATGAGACGGAAAATGTACAGTTCCAGATCGGTAACACGTTCTAAGTTGGCAGTAATATATATGCCTATTTGATGGTTTTTGCTTATTAGCCTGAGTAAAATAGCGTTAAGCAGACCAAAAGATGGTTACACGGCTTAATGGCTCGTCAAGAGAAACTTCTGGCTTGACGGCCGTCTCATTCATAAGTATTAATGATAACAGCGACTATGATAACGATTGAACAGCTGATTACTCGGATTGAACAACGCCAGCCCATCAGTAATAAGGCTGACGTAAGTGCCCAGCAATTGCGGCAACAAATTGAAGGTGTTGGTAGTTTAATGACTGCCAATAGCAAGCAGCTTGGCTTTTTAGCGAATCCTCGGTACATCTCCAGTCTTACGCAGAGCCAAGCAGGGGTTGTATTTGTTACAGAAGCGCATTGCGATCACGTGCCAGCAACCGCTATCCCATTAATCGTTGCCAGCCCATATCTGGCTTATGCTTGTGCCAGCCAGTTGTTTGCCAGACGTTCGTTATTTGGTGGGGTGCACCCTAGCGCTGTAATCGCTGATAGCGCTGTCATTGGCGAGCAAGTAAGTATAGGCCCTTTTTGCGTAATCGGTGATAATGTAGAGATTGGTCCGCGTACCACGCTTGACGCACATGTCGTGGTCGATGCGAACACCACTGTTGGTAGTGATGGTGTCATCAAGTCGCAGGTGGTTATCGGTCACAATTGTATCATCGGTAATCATGTCAGGTTGCATGCAGGCGCGAGTGTAGGGTCAGAAGGTTTTGGTTTTGCGCCTACCAGAGATCCTAGCGTGCAGGGTTGGGAACGCATTGCCCAACTGGGTCGTGTGATTGTTGGTGATCACGTTCGTATTGGCAGTCAAACTTGTATTGATCGCGGTGCTATTGATGATACGGTGATAGGTGATCATGTTATTATCGATAATCTAGTGCAGGTAGCCCATAACGTACACATCGGTGATGGTACTGCCATTGCCGCTCAAACAGGTATTGCTGGTAGCACCCGTATAGGTAAGCGCTGTATTATCGGCGGTGCTGTGGGTATTACCGGTCATATCGAGATTGCCGATGATGTTACCTTATCTGGAATGACAATGGTGACCAAATCTATCAAAAAAGCAGGGCCATATTCTTCCGGAACAGCTGCAATGCCGACAGATGATTGGCGACGAGCAGCAGTAAGGTTTCGTCAGCTTGGCCGTAGCTAGCGCCAATTTATCCTAATCAATCCAGTATAAATATTTGAAATATAGCAAGGAAGCGGCATTATGAGCAGCAAAAATAAAGATGTTTTGAGTGATGACAGTATCAAAAGTCTGGCTGAGCAAGGCCTTACGTTACCGCTCACGTATCACACCATAAAACACTACTTACCACATCGTTACCCTTTTATGTTGGTAGACAAGGTCATCGACTGTACGCCCGGTGAGAACATCACTGGTGTAAAAAACGTGACCATTAATGAAGAGTTTTTTAATGGTCATTTCCCTGACGAGCCCATAATGCCAGGGGTCTTAATGGTAGAAGCAATGGCTCAAGTATCAGGCATATTAGGTTTTATTAGTGCTGGTCTTACAGCAGAAGATGGTTACCTTTATTTGTTTGCCGGGGTAGATAAGGTGCGATTTAAACGCCGTGTGATACCTGGTGATCAGTTGATCATTCGTGCTAAGACAGTGATGCAAAAGCGTGGCATTTATAAGTTTGATTGTACGGTACATGTCGAAGATGAATTGGCCGCCAGTGCCCAAGTGATGATTGCCCGTCAGGCGCAATAGTATTTAAATAAATATGTTACATTGGCAACAAGCGGTATAGCTAGTATTCGTGTTTTGCAGTAATAGTGATTTTTGGTTTGTTTGATAGGTCGCGACTTGCTGTGTTTGTTTTACCATTTATTCGCATCAGATGATACAAAGGCACACACTATGAGTCAGATTCACCCAACAGCACTCATCTCACCATCTGCTAAGATTGATGAGACTGCAATCATTGGTCCGTATTGTATCGTTGGTGAAGAGGTAACTATTGGTGCACATACCGTGCTACATCGTCATGTGGTCGTGACAAGGTTTACTCGCATCGGTGAGCATAATGAGTTCTATCAGTTTGCAAGCATTGGTGAAGATCCGCAGGATTTGAAGTATGCAGGCGAACCGACTTGGCTCGAAATCGGTGATCATAATACGATTCGCGAAGCGTGTAGCCTACACCGAGGTACCACACAAGATGATGAGCTTACCAAGATTGGTAGTCACAATCTGCTGATGGTCAATACGCATGTCGCTCATGATTGTGTGATTGGCAATCATAACGTCATAGCCAACAATGTCGGCGTCGCAGGCCATGTAAACATTGGCGATCATACGATCATTGGTGGAAACTCTGGCATTCATCAGTTCTGTACCGTGGATGACTATAGTTTGATTGGCGGCGCAAGTTTGATACTAAAAGATGTGGCTGCCTTTACTATGGTCTCGGGTAACCCTGCTAAGACGCACGGACTAAATGTTGAAGGAATGCGCCGCAAAGGTTGGTCAAAAGAAACCATCAACGTATTGCGTCAAGCATACCGTACTATCTTCAGATCAAGACTGACTTCTGTGCAGGCAATCGAAGTCTTACGTAATGAGATGCTATCCGAAGAACCAAAAATACAATTGCTCATTGATTCGCTAGAGAAGAGTAGTCGCGGTGTGGTGCGCTAAAAGATGGCTACGTATTTGGCTAGCTGGTTTCGGATGAGGTACGTTATTTAAGATATAACGGTCTAATTCTTTATAAATCTTAGATTAACACACCAAGTGCAACGCTAATTAATATTATAGAACGCCTGC
>NZ_JAKDUI010000117.1 GCF_030457785.1 Psychrobacter sp.
TGTAAAGTCATGATATACATGCTTCCACAGTGATTAGATGTCATGAATTTTTAATGATAAAGACCTGTTGTGCATTGACTAGCAGAAGGTTATAGTTGAAAAGTCACGATGACAAACATTATGACAACGGCTGCTTTTCTTTGGTAGAAGACATGTAATATATATTAATACAGTGGCTAGCCTGCAAAAGATAGCGCGCCTCTTTGTCATAATTTATCACTTATCCAGCATATGTGAGGTATTTATGAGCAAAAAATCATCTCAATCACAGGAACAGAGTTCAGACGATAAAAGCACTGATAGTCAAGATCAGAATCAAACCAAATCAGCCGTCCAAGAAGATGCCAAAGTCGATTCTTCGTCATCTACGCCTACCGATGAATCCAAAAAAAATACCTCTCCAGAACCTCAAATAAAGTCACAGACCTTTGATGAGCTACGAACAAATACAGGTCAGTATCGCCCAATCGCCAAAACAGTCGGCAACTGGCTCGATAATATCAATATGGATGCTCTCAACCATCTAAATGAACAAGCAGAAAATATCTTTTATCGTAAAGGTGTGACTTTCACCGTCTATAGCGACGCCCAAAATATCGAGCGTATGATCCCGTTTGATATAATCCCTCGCATCATTTCTACCAGCGAATGGAAGCAGATAGAAGCAGGCTGTAAACAGCGAATTACCGCGCTCAATGCTTTTTTGCATGATATCTACCACGATCAAGCAATCATGAAAGCCGGTGTGGTCCCTGATAGCTACGTTTATGCCAGTGGTTGCTATGAGCCATGGATGATGGGCATTGAGCTTGATAAACCCATCTATTCACATATCAGTGGTATCGATCTCATTCGCGATGAAGACGGTAATTTTTGTGTCTTAGAAGACAACTTACGTACGCCTTCTGGGGTATCCTATATGCTGGAGAGCCGAAGCATTTCAGAGACACTCCTGTCTGAAATGTTCGAGCAAACCCCTATTTTAGAAGTCAGTGATTATCCTAATCGCCTCAAATCCTGCCTTGCCAGCTCAACTTCAAAATACGACCCACAAATCGTAATATTGACTCCAGGACGTTTTAATAGCGCCTATTATGAACATGCTTTTTTAGCAAATGAGATGAATGTCCCTCTCGTCCATGGTTACGATTTGGTAGTCGAGGACAGCAAGGTCTATATGCAAGGCATACGCGGCAAGGTACAGGTTGATGTCATTTATCGCCGTATCGACGATCCTTATATCGATCCACTTGCTTTCCAGTCTGACTCTATTTTAGGTGTATCAGGATTGATGAGTGCATACCGATCGGGCAATGTGGTCATAATCAATGCGCCAGGCACCGGCGTTGCTGATGACAAGAGTCTTTATCCTTTTGTTCCCGATATGATTAGGTTTTATTTAGACGAAGAGCCTATTTTACCGAATATCGAAACTTACCAATGTCGTAAGCCTGAAGACCTCAAATACGTGCTCGACAACTTACAAGATCTAGTAGTCAAAGAAACCCAAGGCTCAGGTGGCTACGGCATGCTGATCGGCCCAACCTCTACAAAAGAAGAAGTTGAAGCCTATCGTGAACGCTTACTGGAAAACCCCGCTGGTTTCATAGCCCAACCAACCATTTCTTTATCCACCAACCCCACTGCGGTTAGTGATGGTATTGCACCGCGTCACATCGATCTGCGTCCCTTTATTCTCAGCCATGGGGATGGCAAAGTTGATATCGTACCAGGTGGCTTAACTAGGGTCGCAATGGTTGAAGACTCTTTGGTCGTCAATTCATCCCAAGGCGGCGGTATCAAAGACACTTGGATCGTTGACGATAGCAAATTAAACGACCTACGAGCTGCGAAGACTCATCACTCATCATTTGAGGTTAGCGCTTTAGACCACACCAATTATTATGATCGTGCGCAGCCCATAGAAGCAGGGTATGAAAACCTAGATGATGCACCAATGATTTTGCTGCTATCTACAGCAAGTCAGCTAATCTGGTTGGGTCGATATAGCGAGCGACTATACTACTACGACAGTGTAATGAAGCAGCTGGTCAAAGGGGATCTTAAAAAGTCTCAAGTGAAGCATTTAATTAACCATCTAGGGTTTAGCGCTGACCTTGAAGAATCTGTCAAAGCGATGAGCACTCAGATGCTGTGTGAGCTTGAACAACAAATCATACCAAACATCGTAGAGTCAATAGAAACCAACGTACAAGAAGCCAAGGGTGTTATCGGTAAAGATACTGCTGAGTTGTACAACTTGATTAAGCGACTTTCAAGTGCAGGCACTTATCGTGCTGCTACTTTGCAACTACATGCTTGTAATGCTGCGATGAAACAAGAGCATCCGACAGTCGCTTGTTTTTGGCAATTGGGACGACATTTTGAAAAGCTTGAACGCGCTGTTTTATTGCAAGAAGACTCAATGGAGGTAAGCTTAGCATTCAAACACTGGATCAACGAGTTGCCAGAGAATACCCGCTGGCGTGAACTGACTCGCCTAACCAATCAGATGATTCGATCTAAGCGATTTAGTGATTTTGTGCTTATCAGCGAAGAGTTTAACCTCATACTGCGCCAAGGGGTCTAATACCACCCAAATATGTAATGATAACTGAACCGACAATCGCAATAGACAAGATAATGAGCAAAATACGAGGATAATATTATGAAGCTTCAAATCAGTCATCAAACTAATTACTATTATGGCGAGTTGGCACAGCGTAGTGTACAGTATATCCGTATGACGCCTATGCAGTTACCACACCAGATTATCCACAAATGGGACGTTATGATTCCAAAAGTTGCTACCAACTTAAAAGACGGTTTTGGCAACAATTGGCTGACGTTAAGTCGCAACGAGGCGCACAATAACTTACAAATGCAGGCATCTGGCATCGTCGAAATCAATACCGATACCGAACGTTTGGAAGATATGCCGCATGTCCCTTATCTACTGTTTACCGTACAAACACCTCTGACTAAATGCTCAGAGGAAATGCGTGAGTTTGCAGCACCTTACTTGGAAAAGCCTACCCTTGATAGCCTAAAATCTATGGCAAATGCTTTGATTATGAAGATGCCATTTGTCAAAGATGTGACCAATGTTGGTACGACTGCCGCTGAATCCTTCGCCATACGTGCAGGGGTATGCCAAGATCACACACATGTATTTGTCGGTATGTTGCGTGACAAGCAGATTCCAGCTCGTTATGTCTCTGGGTATCTTTATGATGAAACAGAAAACCACATGGCAAGTCATGCATGGGCTGAAGCTTGGTTAGATGGTTTTTGGTATACCTTTGATATCTCAAACCAAGCTTTCCAGCCCAACTCACATGTTTATGTGGCCATTGGCCGAGACTATTTAGATACCGCTCCAGTACGCGGCGTTCGAATGGGCGGTGGGTACGAAAATCTTTACAGTTTAGTACTGGTTTCTAAGTTAGCATAGCCTTTGCTATAATGTCTGCCTTTACGACTACCGTGTTTATAACTTAGGATTATTTCATGACTTATTGTGCTGCTATCCGTCTCAAAGATGGAATGGTATTTGCGAGTGATACTCGTACCAATGCAGGCGTTGATCATATATCGACATTTAGAAAGCTGTATCAATACGGCATCGAAGGTGAGCGCTTTATGGTACTGCAAACTGCAGGTAGCCTTGCGACCTCGCAGGCGGTGTTTAATAAATTGCAAAACGATATCGATCAGCGTACAGAGAGCAACCTCAATACGGTAACGACTTTATTTGACGCCGCACAACTGGTTGGTGAGTGTATGCGTGACACCATGAATCATGCCAAAACAGTCGCCAATGCTGATAGAGATGGCGCTTTTACCAGCTCGTTTATGCTTGGTGGTCAAATCAAAGGCCAGCAGCCTGAGCTTTATATGATTTATCCTGAAGGCAATTGTATTAGAGCGACTAGAGATACACCGTTTTTTCAGTTAGGTGAGAGCAAATATGGCAAACCTATTTTAGATCGCTCTGTTGGCTATGATACGGATGCCAGACACGCGGCTCGTGCTTTGATGTTGTCTTTTGATTCAACTATTCACTCTAACTTATCTGTCGGCATGCCATTGGATTTTGTTTTGTACGAAAATGACAGCCTTACTTTGCCAACGGGTCGCCGGATAGATGAGCGTGATGAATATTTTAATACGATTCGTCATCAGTGGTCAGAAGCACTACGTCGCACTTTGATTGAGTTACCTCAGTGCCCTGAAGGCTATTGGGATTAATATAAGCGAAACACCAAGCCCCTTCTCGCTATAGATAAGGGGCTTTTTTTGTTCGACAATGACTACTTGCCCACCACGTATCTCTTCGATCCGATCTTTATACTAGCGAGCATGAGTCCTGACAAGATCAGTACCATCGCTGCTATCTTCCACCACGTTATCACCTCGTTGGTGAGTAGCACTGAAGCGATCATCCCAAGTATAGGCACCAGTAGCGCAAAGAGCATCACCTCAGAGGCGGTATTTTGCGCAAGCAAGTGAGCCCATAGTCCAAAACCGACGAGCGTTGAGATATATAAGATAAATCCAATCGATAGCCAAGACTTCATTGAAGCTTGTGTGAAAGTTGCTACTTGCCAAACATCGCGCTCATATAGCAGTGACGCTACAATCAGAATGACACAAGCGATTAGCCCTCCCCAGACCACAAGCGCTAACGCCGACAAGGCTGATTTTTTATGGTTAAATTTTGAGGCAGGTATCGAGCCGCTTAAAACTGCCTCCATTATAAAAAATGAAAAGCTTTTAGATCAAATTATAGACACAAAAAAGGCCAGATACCTAGCTTATTGCTAGTAATATCTGGCCTTTTTTGATTGAGGATTGAACCACTTGCGTTATTCAATCCTCAAGTTTTAGTTATTACGAGTTGCTACCGCGATTGCCGCCATTTGAGCGACTGTTTGAGCGATTTGCCGGACGACCTTGACTACCGCTAAGACGACCACGGCCAGTAGCTGCACGATCACCACGGTTAGCACCAGTACGTTTCCCTTGGTATGGCTTGCCACCTGAACGTTCATTTGGCTTGCCTTGATAACCGCTGTCATTGCTGGCACGTTGGCCTGTTGACGCTTTGTCTGAAGAGCGACCACGACCGCCACCGCTAGATTTGCCAGCATAGCCACCGCCTGAACGACCACGGCTATTAGAACGTCCGCGACCACGGCCACGACCTTTACCTTTGTTTTCACTAGGTACGTAAGTCTTCTTAGGCTCCATACCTTCGATGACACATACTTCCATTTTGCGATCTAGGTAACGGTTGATCGCAGTTAGCTGTGGACGATCGTCCATGCTACACAGACTGATAGCAACACCAGTACGACCAGCACGACCACAACGACCGATACGGTGGACATAATCTTCTGTTTGACGCGGTAGGTCATAGTTAATGACGTGCGAAATCGCTGGCACATCTAAACCACGAGCTGCAACATCAGTAGCAACTAAGATTTTACATTTGCCATTGCGCAGGTCTTGGACGATGCGGTTACGCTTATTTTGTGGTAAGTCACCGTGCAGGAAGCTGGCTTTATGACCTTGCTCTTGTAGTGATTTGGCCAGTTTTTCGGTACTACGCTTAGTTGCTGCAAAGATAATGATCTGATCCATTTCTTGCTGGCAAACAATTTTATCAAGTAATTTGTTTTTGTGATTAAAATCATCACAGTAGTACACTTTTTCTTCGATGTGTGCTGATTCGACTTTGATTGAAACGCGCTCAGGGTTCTTAGTAAAGCTAGCAGCGATCTTACCCACTGGGCCATCCCATGTTGCTGAACACATAATTGTCTGACGATCTGTCGGCGCAGCGCTCAAGATATCACTGATGTCATCAGCGAAGCCCATATCTAACATGCGATCGGCTTCATCAAGTACCAATGCTTCGAGGTTTGACAAATCGACACGGCCAGCTTTGATGTGATCAAGCAAACGACCAGGCGTTGCTACGATGACCTGAACCCCTTTTCTCAAGGCAGTAATCTGACCATTGTACGGCGCACCGCCAACCAATGGCACGCAGAATAAACCACGCATGTCTTTAGAATACGTACGCACGCTGTCATGCACTTGCTGAGCAAGCTCACGAGTTGGCGTTAAGATAAGAGCTTTGGTTAGTTTGTCAAAGCTGGTTGCACGGCTTAGACGATCAAGTACAGGGATGACGAAAGCTGCTGTTTTACCACTACCGGTTTGGGCAGACAATAGCAAGTCACGACCTTGTAATGCAAAAGGAATGGCTTGGGCTTGAATAGGTGTTGGATTGGTATAACCAATACGATCAAGCGCAGTTAGGATTGGCTTGGCAATATTAAGCTCAGCAAAGGTGACTTTGTCTTCTTCAGGCGCGTCAGTGGTATCTGCTTGAGTATTTGTATCGGTTTTTGGGGTATCGGTGTTTTCGATGATGCCGTTTTCAGCGGCAATTGTAGATAAGATATCAGTCATGAGAATCCTTGGTAAGTATAAGATGCTGTAAATTCAGCAAGCTTGATGCATACCACTGATAACCGTTCACCATGCAGCTTTTATTATATGACTACCAAACCAGATAAAACGGTCGATAATCAGAAGCCAAGCCATTAAAGCGAAGCCTCTATAATAAATGTATGCGTGTTGCCTGACGTATTTTGGTGGTAGTGCCGAGTGTCTTATCCTTGTCTGATATAAGCGTATTATCGAAGCTTTATCCAAAGCAGATAACCGAAAATAACAACCAATCTGGCCCATATTTATGGGCCAGAAGATAAGATATGAGTCAAAAGTAACCGCTATTTTTAAAGCGTGTTATTTAAGTACACAAAATCATCGGCAACAATTACTCATGGTCAATCCTAGACCTAAAATCGCAGGCGATGTTATCAATCTCATAATTCACGAAAGCTGAGGCTAACGTGGCGACGCAGTATAGCACAACTAAAACCAACTGTATCTATTTTTTAGTCCATATGGTCAAAAACTATCATTGAAAACGATGTTGTGCTGAAACAGCCATTCAAATTGAGCAGCTGCTATCTATATAAAGTACTCACTTTCACCGTTTGGTGGTGTGTTTGATCTATTGACTGATATCCGTTACATAGGTCGGTAATTTCCAAGCACCACCTGCTTCAACCATGCGACACAGTCCAGTCGTACTCTCGTGACTTTTTTCAAAAGATTTACCAGTCCATAGCCAGTCAACAGTATCACTACAATCACCGATGCCACGCCCCTTTTGTACAGAGGATAATCTTCCTTTGTCATAACTGGTGGCGTTGGTAGTTACCAATTTTGGATTGTATGGTTTTCGGTCATTAATAACCCAGACGCCAGTGCCAGCGTTGTACGCGCTAATCCAACAATCGTGCTGAGCAAGCAACTGCGAGCTATTTAAGCGGTTGACACGCCATAAAGAATCATCTTCCAGGCTTGGACAGTCACTATCTACATCACTCATTGTGCCTTTAACAAGCGCTGCTAACTCGGAAGATTTCATGACAAACTTATTCTGATTGCTAGAGCTCGCTTGTGGATTGGGTGCGACAAAATTGAGTTTTGGCTTCGCTCTTGGTGACAACACATCACTGTTTGGTTTACCACTACCACCACTGCTAACAAAAGCACTTGGAGTCCCTACTCGTCCCTGAAACTCATCTGCTTTTAGCATGACTGCACTGGCGCCCTTGTCAGAGAGCTGCCAGCGTGAGTTGCGCAGTACCAACTCAATCTTGCTAGACTTGGTCAGGGCATCTAACAACACATCCGTTTGTGTTTCAGTTAGCTCGGCATGACCTCCTTCTGCAGAAAAAGGCTCAGTTTCCCCATAGTCTCTATCATTGATAAATAATGATATACGATGCCGATTACCGAGCTTCATCAAAGCCTTGGCTGAACTTTCTTTAGAGCCGCCAAGTTTTACCTTGCCATAGGTATCTGCATTCGCACCCGCGCTTCTCATGAGCATTATTGATACGGGGAACTCACTGTTGTTTTCGGCCTGGTAGCCTGCCAGCCGGCAAGTTCGCGTATTGTCACAGACAACCTGCCAGTCTTGACTTGTGAGCTCTGTACCGGCTGCCATGCTTCCTGTACTAAATAAAGCGGCACTAATAGCCACAAACACCGGTCGTTTTATTGTATTGTTTATCATCAGCAATATGTCTTTAAAGGATTTAGGGTTTATTGTTTAATAAAGATAAAGTACGAGAAAACTTCGGAGAACTAATAGCATCTCTCACACACTACTCTTGACGAGAGAATAACGCTTGTTTGACTGCTTGCCACCTTATATATAATCTTTCACCGTAATTTTTCATCAACAAGGGGACAACAAACATCGGTTTATCAAAATAATCTACTGTTATCTTAACGCACCAACGTTACTATATG
>NZ_JAKDUI010000004.1 GCF_030457785.1 Psychrobacter sp.
AGTGTAAGAAAGAATGTTTTGTCATGAAACTTCCCATCACTATAGCTTCCGGTTATGGCACTAAAATATCGGTATTTCAATAACTTATCACGCTAGCGCTTGGTGCTGTTTGAATATCTGATTTTTGGGACGCTCTGCTCGCATAATACTTTTATGCCACACAGCCTTCCTTGCTTTGGTGTCGCAATAACAGTTTAGCATTGCTTTTGTAATAGAAAGCATTATTAGCTAGCAAAAAAGCAACGAGCAAAAACTTTTATTGCTGGGCAATAAAATCACCGATTATTTACTTAAATACTAAAGATTAGAAAAGTAATTATTGGTGGTATTAACGCAAAAATTAGGACAAACCACAGTTGCCAAACCCAACGACGGTATCGTTTAAAGTACTTGCGTATTTATCTCAATAACTTCTTCATGACCTTACCTGTGTTTAATACACAGTCGATTTTTAACCAGTTCCATTTATTACGACCAGAATATTAGCTGAAAGAACTTTTCAGACTAATTTTTCGTCGTTTGACAATGATATCTATCATTTCATTATCATACCGATAGACAACTGGCTAAAACACACCGCAAACGTTTATAGATTATTCATTCGCGGATCGACAGTTTATTAGACGTGATGACAGCACACGCAAGCGATCAGTTTAAAAGTGTGTCGTCATCTAAAATGTGATATCGATGTGTGATGATTTTATGAGCACACGTCATACAAGCATTTTACGGTAAGCAGGATGGCTCAAATCAGGAGACATAAATGCAACGTATTACTTATCGTGTGAAAGTATCTGCGAAAGGGGCTAAACGTCGTATATCTTATTTACTACGTCCATCTAAACGCCTGCTAAACACTAAAAGTAACATCGTTACATCCGTTACCCCTACTAGACAAAGTCGCTTTGTTAGAACCAAAAAGCTAGCGCAGGTTTCTAGTATCGCCCTCCTCTCTCCTCCCGCTGAGAGTCTGATATCAATGGGAGCTCCAGTAGCTGCCTATGATAATGTTATGCTTGAAAAAACATTAACGGTCGCTGCTGTCCCAGGCAACAGCACTTACTTTGCTACCGATGGTTTCCAGCATGGTTTTGGTTATGACTTGGTACGCACTTATGCCGATGAGCTCGGCGTGGATGTCGATCTAAAAGCCTATGCAAATGAAAAGGCTGCACTAAAAGCAGTGAAGTCTGGTGCTGCTGATATGGCATTAACAACAGCCAGCACGAAGATGAAAAGCCAACTTAATTTATCATCTGTCAACGTTAGCTGTGGTTACGATGCCACACTGACCAACAACGGTTTGCACCCCAAGGTGAGCTGGACATTTAATTCAGCCAACGACCCCTTATCGCAAAAAGCTAGCTACTTTTTGTGTGACAGCATCAAGCTAGAAAACACACACAAGCTTGCCGCTTTCTATAATCAAAACTTATTAAAAGACGCTTATAGTCAGGATCACTTACAAAAAACACTGACGGAAACTCTGCCAGAATATCAGTCTTCCTTTGAGGAGCAGGCTCGCAATTACAATCATGACTGGGAGCTATTGGTAGCAATGGGTTACCAAGAATCACACCTCGATGCCAACGCTGTATCACCAACAGGTGTACGTGGGCTGATGATGCTGACCAATAATACAGCTAAAGCAATGGGGGTATCAGACCGCGTCGACCCTTATCAAAGTATCGGTGGTGGCGCGCGTTACCTAGAGCAAATGAAAGATGACTTTGCAGATGTTCCTAAATCTGATCGCATTTGGTTTGCACTAGCAGGCTACAACATGGGGCCCAACGCAGTGAAAGGCATTCAGCGTAAGCTCAGAGAACAAGGGATTAATGATAAAAGCTGGGCAAACGTATATGCATACCTAGCTGAAAACAGAGCATCTAATAGCCGTTACGGTCAGGCGATGCACTATGTTAGCAATATCAGAAGCTACCTTGAGACGATCAAGACACAAACCGTCTAGTCTTGACTGCCTTATGGGCTTCTAATTAATGGCATAAGCAGACAATATTTGGTTAGCCAATCACTACATACTTGACGTAAAAAAGCTGCTCTTTTAGAAGAGCAGCTTTTTTGTTGTGTTTGAGACAGCGGGATATGACTCAGTTAACCATGCTTAGTTAACGGTTGGGTACTGTTAGACGTTGACCGCGCTGTAGCATGGTGTCCGGTGCTATATCGTTCATCGCTGCTAACTCACTGGTTGACACGCCATATTTACGAGCCAATCCAATCAGACTATCTCCTGATGCAACGGTATAACTAACAGTCGCTTTTGGCACTTTTAGGGTCTGCCCACGCTGTAGTTGTGCGTTAGTAGCCAAGTTGTTTGTCGCTGCTAAATCCGCCACTGAGATGCCAAACCGTCTTGCCAGTACAATCAAACCATCACCCGATTTGACTGTATAGTTTTCTGTATTACCCAGTTTTTTGCCACTGCTTGCTGTATTGGTCGTAGTACTGGTTGCACTGCTAGAACTAGAGGCAGTTGCAGCACTACCACTAGATGGAATGGTGATCGTACGACCACGTATCAGATTTGAGCTGGTGGTTAGGTTGTTTGCAGCAGCCAATGTACTCAAGCCAATATTATAACGTCTCGCTACCCCTGTTAAAGTGTCTCCTGATTTTACTTTATAACTTACCGTTTTATCATTGAGCTGACGATCCACTGTCTCTTGAGTCGCGGGCACTTTAATGGTTTGTCCACGTTGCAGACGTGCTCTGGCATCAAAGCTGCTGTTTACTGCAGCCAGCTCAGTTGCACTCACGCCAACACTATTAGCAATGCCAATCAAGGTTTCCCCTGACTTGACGGTATAATTGGTTGTCGCTACTGAACTAGTGCTACCAGAGTTACTACTGACAGTCGTACTAGCAGCACTTAAATCAACACTAGCAGGTATTTTTAGCGTTTGTCCGACATATAGCGAGTCAGTTGTGCCCATGTCATTGAGACTGGCTAATGTGGATGTTGAGATATTGAACCGACGCGCAAGCGCAATCAATCCATCACCCGACTTTACACGATAGTTTTGAGTATCAACTGAGGACGTATTTGAGTTAGAAGACGATGAAGTAGAAGAAGTGGTGGGCGCTGTTGATGTTGACGCAGTTACTTTGCCTGGAATCAACCACAGTCTTTGGCCGCTTAACAAATTAGCACGACTACTGAGGTTATTGTAGTTTGCAAGCTGCGTCACAGACAAACCAAAGCGGTTGGCTGTCCCAATAAGCGTGTCACCGCTTTGGACAACATAGCTTTCAGGCTGACTCTCTGCTGCGTTACTAGCAGCACTTAACGGTTCGATTGTCTCTGCATCATACAAGTATAGTGTACTACCAGACAAGATATTGGCACTGGCATCTATTTCATTCCACTCTGCAATATCACGCCAGCTCACACCTGCACGACTTGCAATGTTAGACAAAGTGTCGCCACGCTTCACCGTATAAGTCGAACGCGTGCCTTGTGGCTTAGGTTTGCTCTCCGACGTTTGAGAAAAACTGAGTTTTTTTTCGCCACCACTGGCTTCCAGGACAGACTGCTGTGTCTGTACAGCCGAGAGGTTGATATTACCATCAGCATTAATGACATTGGCATCAGGAGTACTGTTGCGGATTTGCTGCGCGATAAAATCACGCTCTTCTTCACTGAGTGGCGGCTCTTGGACAATGGTATTATTTTGTGTTAACTGAGCTGATGTGGTCGGTAAGTTATTGCTGCTTTTCAGCTCAGCATTGATTTTGTCTGTTTCAGCCTCAGTCAACGGTGGTTCATTGCTAGGTCCGGTGTTACTGTATGATGAGCTGCCAGTCGACGCGGCTGTCGGAGAGATATAGCTGGTCGTTTGCTGTGGCACACTGGCGGTTGCTGCGTAGTCAGCTAAGGCGCTGCCAGTGGATGGTAATGAGGAGTTGGTATATGGTTCGCTGTTATAACTTGGTGAGCTAGCCGTACTGCTTGAGCTCGTTGTGCTACTCATGCTATTACCTGCAAGTACGTTACTGGTACCGTTACCACGCAATGCACTTAGCTCGGCGTCTTTGTTTGTACTAACGTCGTTGGGAATGATGACACGCTGTGGTCCTGAGATATCGACACGCCCTGACGTTAAAGCTGTATTCAGTCGCTCCAACTCGCTATAGCTGACACCTGTTATTTGTGCGACTTCCGACAAGCTAACACCGTAATTTACCGGCACGCTACGAAAATGCTGGCGGTTAGCAATCGCAGGTAGGTAGACACCGTACTGCTCAGGATCGGCAACAATTTCAGCGACCGCTAAAAAGCGCGGTACATAGTTCATGGTCTCTGTAGGTAGTCTCAACGACCAGTAATCCGTTGGTAATCCACGCGCCGCATTAGCATCTATCGCATTTTGTACACGACCTGGGCCTGCATTGTAAGCAGCTAAGGCCAACTCCCAACTACCAAATTGGTTATATAGTGTTGTCAAAAAATCATATGCTGCACGCGTCGATTCAATAACATCTCGGCGACCATCGTATGTTCTGCTTTGGTTTAACCCGTAAATTCGTCCAGTACTAGGAATAAACTGCCACAGTCCTGCAGCAGCTGCACTACTGGTTCCACTTGGATCATATGAGCTTTCGATCACTGGAAGCAAAGCAAGTTCTGTTGGAATGTTACGACGCTCTGCTTCTCGTACCGTATGATAAATATACCGGCTAGCACGGGCCGTCAAACGGTTTAAATGCTCTTGTCTACTGGTAAACCAACCTTTTTGTCCTTCGATACGCTGATTATAAACAGGCTGACCGCCGTTCATACGATAACCAGCTCGCAGACGATTCCACAAATCACCGTATTGCTGAATGGCAAGCTTATTATCCTCAACCATCGTCATGTCTGACGCTTCTAACAAGTCTGCTAACTCATCCAAACTCTCTGCGTCCAAATACGCGGTAGAATAGTCACCTGTCGTAGAGGGCGTAGCAGCTGTAGCTGACGTTGTTGGTGTAGTTGTTTGATTGGTTGGAGACTGAGTAACCGTACTTGAAGTGTTTGCCACACCTTGGTTTTTCACTGCTGATGTATTGCTACAAGCACTGATGAGTAACGTCGATACCGCAAGCGTCAATGGCAACGCAATAAATGAGCGAGAATTTGATGGCACAGTAGACATGATATTGGAAGTTTCCTAACGACAAAAATAAGTAAGATGGAGTTGCTTAATAAATGTTACTTAATAATATACCCTGCAATTTGATACAAAGGCTAAAGTTAATTGTAACTACTAGATTATTACTAAATGGAATGATATTCGACTAATACTTGATCACCCTTTAGTTGACGGTGACTAATTGATGGTGGCTAGTTGATAGTAACTTGCGATACCGCACGAAGTAGCACAGCGTCGCCTGTCGACAACCCTAATGTCACTCTTGATCTGGTAACGAACGAAACTTCCCGACCATCTTTCACCCAACTTTCATTGGTTGTGAAATTTGCTTTGGCCTGTTCACCGGTAATGACGACATTGTCTACTTTTATATCGTAGCTATAGTTGGAGGTATCGTCCCAGCTATTTTTTAATAGATTCAGGTAAGCTGCTTTGTCTAGGCTTGTAGACTTGCCTCGTCTAGACAAAGAAATCAGCGCGTCATCTGACACTAGACGTGAAACTTGATTAATACTTTGGCCATTCGCTGATGCTTTCATTGCTGCAGCATAATCTTGTACTAGAGCTTCTGTCATGGGTGCTGCTTGGGCACTGATACTGACAGCGCTAACAACCGCTCCCAATGCAGCCACACTAGTACTTTTCATCAATACGGCAAAAAGCCTATTTTTCCATAGTCGTTTCATGACAATCCTTAGCAATATTGCTTGCGTTGTAGCCAAATACTGACTTTTGACGGTTCTTTCTCGTCTCATCTGAAAGGCCGCATGCCTATATGACGATGCTGAGTTTAGCATGATGCTTTTAGTCATATTGCTTTTGTAGCAGCCTTTATAACTACCACCTTCAGTCTTGATAGATATAAAATCGATTGACTCATACCAATTGAGCGAGTCATTTCCAGTGAGACTTAAAACTTAGAGTCTTGTGACTCAAACAATAGTACGTTCACATCATAGTATGAGACTACCATTCAATTCTCACAGCCATGTAAACCCTGTGTAATTATTGAAAGCACCAAGGTTCGAGACCTCTCGTCATTCTTAACACCGTCTTAACGATTAGTGGATTTTTAATGAGAAGTATCATCGAAGATACCTAGCATATGACATTAAGATATCAATTCAACAAAATCAAGACTTGCTGTAAAGTTAAGACTTGCTGTCAGTGTCATCTTCCTCATGCTGCTCATCATCACTCATTTTCATACCCAGACGCTCCACTCGTCTGTCCATCATTTGGCGCGCAAGTGCTTGCATATCCTCAACACGATCTATCTCATCGACAATTTCAAGACCAAGTAACGTTTCAAACACATCTTCTAGCGTTACTAGACCTTTGACCTCACCATATTCACCAACTGTAATAGCAATATGAACACGGTTTTTTAGCATCAGATCCAGAAGATCGAACAACTTCATTTTCGAAAAAACAAAAGTAATCTCACGTTTGAAATCTGTCAATGGCTTATGCACATTATGGTTTACTTTGGCTAGCAGCATGTCTGTTTTCAATACAAAACCAGTGATACTATCTAAATCACCATCATAAATCGGTAAACGTGAAAACGTCAGCTTAGGTCTATCTACCAATAACTCCGCAACGGTTTTATGCTCTTCAAAGGAAAGCATCACAGAACGCGGTGTCATAATATCTTCGACTTTAATAGCACCAAATGCCAATAGGTTACGAATAATACGAGACTCCAACGGATCAATTTGTCCTGATTCTTCACCGATACTGGCCAATGCCGCGAATTCACGACGGCTGAATGTTTGAGGCTCTTTACCTCGCACTAGCAGCTTCGTCAGACGCTCCGATACCCAAATCAGCGGGTACAGCAGCAAAATAATCCCACGAACAAAATAAGCAACCAAGCCACTCATCTGACGCCAGTATAGTGTTCCGAGGGTCTTTGGAATAATTTCAGATATAAATAAGATGGCCAGCGTCATAATCGCAGAAAACAACCCGAACCAAGCACTACCAAAAACGATAGTGGCTTGCGCACCAGCACCGATGGACCCTAGAGTATGCGCTACTGTATTCAATGTCAAAATAGCGGCCAGAGATTGGTCGATATTGTCGACCTTTAGCTTTTTGAGCATTCCTGCTTTTTTTGGGTTTGTTTCTTCAACATCCGCAATAAACGATGGCGTCATGCTCAATAAAACAGACTCAGCCAAAGAACAGGCAAAAGACACGCCAATAGCGAGCGCCACAAAAAATATCAATAATGCCACGCTAAGTGCAGTTGGTGCTGCCGCAGCGTTTGTAGTTGATACAGCACCAGCAGCCCATGTTAACTGTGGCAACATGAGTACAGCTAAGGTAAATAGCGTAGTAGGTAATTGAAAGCCAGAACGAGCGATGCTCATCCTCTCCGGAGGAGGCTCTGCAGATTCATCTTTACGACAAGCTCGCTGCTGACATGAACGAGATTCAAACATAGAAGTGGAGGACAAGTTAGGTAACCTAAACAAAAAAAGGATAATAAATAATGCTTCATCAATAGAAACATCATAAGTAGACGACAAAACCAATGATTCAACATTCTATCCCAAACCCTATTACACCCTGGTTGATAGCCTGCTAAATATAGTCAGTTGTTGTTATTTGATAGTAGCATTGATGATATTATTTCACAATAAGTCACTATTTCTATGTCTTGATTTTTTTATTATCTTGTATTACCTAAACCCTACCTCAATAGACACTAAACGACTTTACTCGTCTCATTTTGCCGGCACTTTCATGATGTAGCAAAATGTTGTCGTACTAACTCTTGACTGCTAGTATGCCTTTACGTTAAGAAAAACATGCTTAGCTTATGATTAACAGTTACCAAATCTCGCATTTTTTGTTACTATGCGTTTAATTTTATTTTCATCTATGACTAACTGAGAGAAATTATGTTCCTATTTATCCAAGCTGCCAACGCTGCTGCTGCAGAAACTGCAGGCGCAGCATCTTTATTTGGTCAAATCCTACTACCAGTTGCTTTTTTTGCAATCTTCTACTTCTTGGTCATTCGCCCACAGTCTAAGCGCACCAAAGAGCATCGTGCTATGGTCAAAGCATTGACCGTTGGTAGTGAGATTATTTTTGCTGGTGGCTTGATGGGTCGTATCAAAGGCTTGGAAGGCGACTATGCGATAGTAAGCTTAAACAACAATACTGATGTGAAAGTACAACGTGCATCAGTTATCTCAGTATTGCCTGCTGGCACTATCGAAAGCGTTTGATTCATAGATTAACGATCAATAGCGACGTGTTCACATTGATTTAATAGTCATATTATCCACACTTTTCACACGCGGATATCATGATAAGAAATGACCGTACATTATCTGCGGTCATTTTTCGCTATAAAATAGTGACTTAAAACAGCTGGATAAGCACAAAAAACCGCTGCTTCGAGATTACTCACAGAATCATAGCGTTCATCAATACCGTTTTAGATGGCTACTATATTTTGCTCAATGTAGGTTTGATCAATATAAATAGATAAATCTGTATTATTTGCTTAACTATTTTACGCTTTACTATCACCGCAAATGATTACAATGGTCTATTACCATAATGACAGCCGAAAGGTAATCAACCATTGTAATCGCTTAACTTCCCACCTGCTAACTTGTGGCCTTCGTCGCCAGTTGTTTATCAACCTAAAGAAGTGATTATGCAATATCCCGCTTGGAAATACTTACTCATTACCGTCGTGCTAATCATTGCCGGTCTCTATGCTGCCCCAAACCTCTACCCTGATGAACCTGCGGTTCAGATTACGAGCTCGGCAGCAGGCACGCAGTTGTCTGAGGGTATCTTGACCCAGTCTGAAGACTTGCTTGAATCAGCCGGTCTTGACAACCATGACGGTACCTTTGAAGGTAACAGTGCCTTGGTACGACTAAACAATCCAGTCGACCAATTAAAAGCACAAGAAGTACTACGTCAAAACTTAGGTGACGACTATGTCGTCGCACTCAACTTAGCACAAACGACACCCCAGTGGCTTCGTGATATCGGCGCAAAACCGATGAAGCTTGGTCTTGATTTGCGTGGTGGTGTCCGCTTTGTACTCGAAGTGGATATGGACAAGGCACTTGAGCAGCGCTTGACCAGCGCTAGTCGTGATATGCGCCGAGAACTTCGTGCTGAACAAGTTGCTGTAAAAGGGTTGAAGACGGAAGGACAAAGCGTTGTGTTGCATTTTAATGACACAGACACCCGTAACCAAGCACAAAACATCTTGCAAGGTACGATGAGTGATACCTTTACCTCGCAGACTTCTATTGATGAACAAGGCCCTGCTCTGATCTTGGCCTATAATGACGCTACGCTTGATGAAATCAATAGCTATGCGGTCAATCAAAACCTGACTACTTTGCGTAACCGTATTGCTGAACTTGGCGTAACTGAAGCACTGGTTCAGTCTCAGGGTGCCAACCGTATCGTGGTAGAGCTACCTGGTGTACAAGATACAGCAGAAGCCAAACGAGTACTGGGACGCACAGCAAACCTTGAGTTCCGTATGGTCGCTGATGGTGCTGATAGCTACACGGGTGGTATTCCACCAGCGGGCACAGAAGCATTCCCATTCGAGACGCTTGACGGCCCACCTGTCTTGCTTGATCGCCAAGCAATTGTCACCGGCGACAAAGTCACCAACGCGCAAACAGGGGTTGATGAAAGCGGCACGCCTGAGGTTAATATTACCCTTGATAGTGCTGGCGGTAGACTGATGCAAAACGCCACTCGTACTGCCGTTGGTCAACAGATGGCTGTACTGTTCATCGAAAACAAACAACGCATCACTTATGAAGATGATCCAGAAACTGGTGAAACTGTCGAAGTGCGTACGCCTTATGCTGAGACCAAAGTTATCAACCGCGCCAATATTCAAGCAGTTCTTGGCTCATCTTTCCGTATCACTGGTCTAGATAGTAGTGCAGAAGCTGCTGAGCTTGCTCTATTGCTCCGCTCAGGAGCGCTAGCAGCACCGATGTATTTTGTAGAAGAACGCACCATCGGTCCATCGCTGGGTCAAGAAAATATCGAAAAAGGGTTGTTTTCTACTCAGGTTGGTTATCTATTAGTATTTGCTTTCATGATCGTTTTCTATCGTTTATTCGGCGTGGTTGCCAATATAGCCCTAGCCGTTAACGTCGTTATCATTATTGCAATTATGTCTATCATGGGCTCATCACTTACCCTACCAGGTATTGCTGGTATCGTATTGACCATAGGTATGGCAGTCGATGCCAACGTCCTAATTTTTGAGCGGATACGGGAAGAGCTCGCTAACGGCTCACGGCCAAAATCCGCCATTGTCGCAGGCTTTGACCGAGCGTTTAGTAGTATTTTCGATGCCAACATTACAACTTTATTGGTCGCGTTTATTCTGTTTGCCATTGGTACTGGTCCGATTAAAGGCTTTGCGGTTACCTTAGCGATCGGTATTGTCAGCTCGCTGTTTACTGCAATCTTGGTGACACGTGCACTTGTCCAAATTGCTTATGGTAAGCGTAAATCTATCAAACGTTTGAGCATCGGTTAGGAGAACACTATGGCGATCGATAAGAACAACCCAGCAGAACAACCAAAAACTCCAGATCGAAATGGTTCAGACGGTTCAACGAGTGATGCTAGCAGTACTCGCCGCCGTAAAAAACCACGCCGTGATGGTAAAGGCAGCAATACTAAAACCAATAACCCTACCACACCCCAATCGACCAAAAGCAAGAAGCGCCGTAGTGGCAAAGGCACTGATAACGATGCCCAAGCATTGTCCACTCAGACAGTAGATCCTGGTTCGGATATTGGAGATGCTGAGGACGATGCAGCAGCACAAGCTGAAGGCGGTATCAAAGCGGTAGGCCATCAGCGTATTATTCCGTTTATGAAGATAGAAAAGCCAATGGCGCTTTTATCATTATTGATGGTTATCGGAAGCATCATTGCTATCGCCGTAAACGGTCTAAATTTAGGTCTTGATTTCACAGGTGGTGTCTCTGCAGATGTGACTTATGAGCAACCTGTCGAACAGGTTGAAGTAGTACAAGCACTGGCTGATAGTGGCTTTGATGATGCCGTAGTACAGTACCTCGGCACTCGAGAAGAGCTGTTGGTTCGTTTGCCGCCGCAGTCTGATAACGTCGACGGACTTAGTGCTGGATTGACTCAAGCTTTAGCATTACCTAGTAACTCGGCAGATATCAGCAATGTAAATATCATCGGTAGCCAAGTTGGTAATGAGGTTTATCTAAACTCAGTCATGGCATTGGCATTGGCATTGGCATGTATGCTTGGTTATGTAGCACTACGCTTCCAATTCAAACTCTCTGTGGGTGCAGTACTGTCACTGTTTCATGATGCTATCGTGACCATTGGTGTCTTTGCCCTATTTGGACTGCCATTTGATTTGACAGTATTGGCTGCTATTCTGGCCTTGATTGGTTATTCATTGAACGATACGATCGTTGTCTATGACCGTATCCGTGAAAACTTCCGCCGTGTCCGTGGTATCTCTCCGAGTCAGACAATTGACTTGTCCTTAACAGAGACTTTACGTCGTACCATCATGACTATTTCGACGGTACTGTTGGTCGTTCTAGCGATGATGTTCTTGGGCGGTGATGGCTTATACTGGTTCTCAGTAGCGCTGTTTATTGGTCTGCTTGCGGGTACTTATTCTTCAACTTATATTGCGAGCTCTATTCCACTCCGTATGGGTCTGTCACGTGATGACTTTGTCGTGAAAGTGAAGCCAGAGTTTGAAGAAGAAATCGTTAGTTTCAACGACCCTAAAATGACTGATTAAGCCTGCTTAACTGATTGGTTGATTTTTTATCAGTTTTACCAAGCAGTTAACCAACTAAAACAGGATTGAACGCTGTTTTGGTGTAACAATAAAAGTAATATACAAGCACCTGACTCATCCATGATGAGTCTAGGTGCTTTTGTCTTTATGGTGCTTTTAGTTACGAAAATCGTTATTGGGTATGCGTAGGGCGTGTCTGCGATTCAATCGACAGTTATCTAAATGGGTTAAAAATAGCTAAATCTTGCCAAACGGCGTCAAATAGCTGACTAATATCTCGATGTTATCTGCGCTATTTTCCTTGTTTGACTACCATTTATCTCATTTTTATCATCATTTTTAAAATGAAGACACGCCCCAGGCAACGCCGCACTTTTTGTGAAATTTATCTGCAATACCCTACTTATTGTTTAATTATAAATGAGCCACAAATGACAGTAACCAAACCAACCTCAAATGCACTGCCTCCGATTGATACGCGTTACGCGCGCATCATCGCTATCGCGCTGCCGGTATTGCTTGCCAATTTGGCTATGCCTCTACAAAGCGTCATCGATACCGCCATAGTAGGTAACATGAATGACACCGCAAAACTGGCTGGTATGGGTTTGGCGATACAACTTCTATCACTATTGCTTGTGAGTTTTAATTTTTTACAGTATGCCTCTTCAGGATTATCGGCTCAGGCGCTAGGACAACTAGAGAGTCAGACGAATGATCATACGAAAAACAAGACAACCTCATCGTCTAAAACCCACTCACCCTTACTGTCCATCTTGCAGCGCGCATTGGTGTTAGCTATTATCATCGGTGCTATTTTACTACTGGCAAAACCTTGGTTAATAGATTTGGGTTTGCGGGCTTTATCAGCAAATACTGCCAGTGGTGAGGCCGCTAAAACCTATCTGGATGTGCGATTTTGGGGTGTTATAGCAGAGCTCATGAACTTTGCTTTTATTGGCTGGTTTGCCGGCCAAGGTAAGACGCGCTATATGCTCTATCAACAAGGCTTTATCGCCATACTCAATATCTTATTGACGTTGTTTTTTGTTTTTGGCCTACAGATGGGTTTGGTAGGTGTCGCACTTGGTACTACCATTGCATTTTGGTCAGGCGTGTTATTAGCGTTGTGGCTAAGTAGTCGACATTTACAAATACCTTGGTTGGCTCTACTAAATGCAGATCGGCAGCACTTCACTCAAGAGAAGATGCTTAGGCTATTTTCTCTCAATAAAGATATTTTTATTCGCACATTGATCCTGACATTGAGCTTTGCATGGATTACTCGCTTATCAGCCCAAACCGGTGATGTCATACTGGCTGCAAATGCTATTTTACTGCAAGTATTGAGCATATCTGCGTTTGCCCTTGACGGAGTGGCTGTATCCGCTGAGACACTCAGCGGACAAGCTGCTGGACGCCGTGATTGGCCGCGTTTTCGAATTATCGTTAAACGGACAGGTATAGTCAGTTATGGTCTTGCTATTGCCTTAAGTGCTATTTGGTGGCTCGGAATGCCAACCTACCTACAGTTTATGACCAACATTGATACTGTGTTTACTCTGGCTTTTGACTATCGTTTCTATGCCGTTTTATTGCCTTTCATTGGCGTAGGTGCCTATTGGTTAGACGGTATATTTTTCGGCTTAACAGCAGGAAAAACAATCCGTAATGCAGCGCTTATCTTGGCAGCCATTTTCTTCCCGCTCAGCTGGGTACTCTACACACAGTGGGGTATGACAGGTATTTGGCTAAGCGTATGGTGCTTACTACTACTGAGAATGCTCATTTTAGCCGGTTTTTTATACCACGGCCATAAGACATCAAGCTATGAAAACTATCAACCACAGCCATAGAGTAGTATTTAATTTCTGTTTAAACCACTGAAGATATTACGTCTACTCATAAATAATAACGATAACATATCGCTTAGGATGCACTGTGACTACTCACGCGAAACAACGACAACAGCCGCATGACTACAGTTATGACTGGGCTGAAGGTTTTAAGAAAAGCTTACCCGTGGCAATGGGCTATTTACCTGCTGGCATCGCTTTTGGCGTGCTTGCACAAGTTGCTGGTATTCCCGTATGGGCAACCATCATGCTCAGCATATTACTTTATGCTGGTGCCGCTCAATATGCCTGTTTGCCCATGTTAAGCACTGGTCTACCGATTGCTAATATCGCAACCAATATTGGTGCTATTAACTTGCGGCATGTGTTTTATGGGCTGCCCTTGTTGCAATATCTACCGAAAAATAAACTGGCTAAAACTTACTGCTTATTTGCCTTAACGGACGAGACCTTTTCGGTCATGACCAGCTTGCCTAATGAACGTCGCCAGTCGTTGATACTTCCGATAAGCTTATTCAACCAAGGCTGGTGGGTATCGGCCAGCGCCATTGGCATTATGATAGGCAGTAGACTGAACGACATGGTGCCACATTTGGACTTTGCCTTGGTTTGTTTGTTTGCGATCTTAGCCTATGAGCAATTTCATAGCATCAAGCGCTATTTTCCAATTGGCATTGCTGTTGTCGCTTTGGCTATAGCTTCTTTATTCACGAGTAACTGGTTATTGTTAGCCTCAATCTTTATTTGCATGGTGCTGATTTTGTTACGCGGATTTTGGGTACAACATACTGCCAAAGGAGACAGTCATGACCAATAGCTATCTGATTTTTGCCACTATCGCTATGGCAGCTGTTACCTTTATCACACGTGTACTGCCAGCGTTGATACCAAAAAAGTTACTAGACACACCGTGGCTGCATAGATTGAATGAAAGCTTACCCCTATCCGTCATGGTGTTGCTCATTTTGACCAGTCTTTCTTACCAAGACCTAACGCTAACTGCAGCTATCCATCGCACCGAAATTCACTTGTTGATGGCCCAAATCGGCGCGTTGTTGTTGGTGTTATTGACCTATCATCTTAGTCGTCAGCTGCTAGTCAGCATGGTCGTCGGGATAGCCTCCATCAACGGCTTGCTATGGCTATTTAGTAATTTTTTAGCCTGACTTAATTACGAGCAATAAAAAAGGACTGGATCCTTATTAGAATCCAGCCCTTCAGTTTTTCAGCCAAGATGGGTCGTGGTATTATACTAAAGTAGTTCTATACTAAATTAACCAAATCGACTTAAGACTCTTCAACACCTGTCATATCGACCGGAGTATCGGCAACTATTTGCACGCCTTTGTTCGCCTTAGCAGTATCACTACGTTGCTGTTGTAGGTTATCAAGATACGCTTCATTGATCTGACCTGTGACGTAACAACCATTGAATACCGCACAATCAAAGCCTTCAACGTTGCTGTATTTAGTATCTTTAACAGCATCGATCAAGTCATCTATACCTTGGAAAATCAATCGATCAGCACCGATGATATCACGCACTTCGTCTACCGTATGACCTGAGGCAATCAGCTCATTGCGTACTGGCATATCGATACCATACACGTTCGGATACTTAACTGGCGGCGCAGCACTGGCAAAAAACACCTTGTTCGCACCAGCGTCTCGTGCCATTTGAATGATTTCGTGACAAGTAGTTCCACGGACAATCGAGTCATCAACTAGCAATACGTTTTTACCTTTAAACTCTAAAGGCACAGCACTAAGCTTTTGACGAACAGACTTTTTGCGTTGTTGCTGACCAGGCATAATGAAAGTTCGACCGATATAACGGTTTTTCATAAAACCTTCACGATATTTCACATTCATCTTCAGTGCGAGCTCCATTGCTGAAGTGCGCGAAGTGTCTGGAATAGGAATCACCACATCAATATCATGATCGACGCCCCATTCTGCCATGATTTTATCTGCCAGTTTTTCACCCATGCGCAAGCGTGCTTTATAAACTGAGATATTGTCCATGATAGAATCTGGACGTGCAAAATACACATATTCAAAGATACATGGGGCATGCTCTTTTGGCTCTACGCACTGATGAGTATGTAATTTGTGGTCTAAATCAATAAAAATGGCTTCACCTGGTTTGACGTCACGAACGATGCTAAACCCTGAGCCTGTCAAAGCGACTGACTCTGAGGCAACCATATATTCAGTACCACCATTTGGCGCTAAGCGCTTGCCAAAAACCAGTGGACGAATACCGTTTGGATCGCGAAAGGCAAGTAAACCATGGCCTGTAATCAAAGCCACCACACCATACGCGCCTTCACAGCGGCTATAAACTGCCTTTAGTGCTTCAAAAATATCATCAGACGTAGGTTTCGTTTTCCCCAAATTTTGCATTTCATGGGCCAAGATATTTAATAGCACTTCAGAGTCTGAGTCGGTATTGAGGTGACGACGATCTTCGATATACAGCTCTTTAGCCAGGCTTGCCGCATTGGTTAAGTTGCCGTTGTGCGCTAGGGTAATACCATAAGGTGAGTTTACATAGAATGGTTGAGCTTCAGCGCTGCTAGAAGTACCTGCCGTCGGATAACGCACGTGGCCAATACCAAACTTACCTACTAGCTTCATCATGTGATGATTTAAAAAAACATCACGAACCATACCGTTATCTTTTCGCAGATAGAGTCGACCATCTTGCAGAGTCACAATGCCTGCTGCGTCTTGTCCACGATGCTGTAACATCGTTAGGCCATCATAAAGAATCTGGTTGACTGGCTCATGAGCTGCAACCCCAACGACTCCACACATAATTATTTCCTATTTTGACTCATACATTAGTATTACAATAACGGCAAGGATACTGACCATTCGCTGCTTAAAAACAACTACGCTGCCCCTTGCCGCCTACCTGATAATATTAAGATTGTTAAAACTCTAACTCATAAAACTGTCATAAATGCGTTATCGACTAAGAATCGATTGTCGTTTATGACTCCTAACTGCCATCAAATATTTTTTTATCAAGTGGGCGTTACAAAGATGATGTCACGACGTTTAACTGATAAATTGTTTGACTGGTAAATTATTTATCTGATAAATTCAGTATGAGACAAATCTCAGCAGCACCACGCAAAGCTCATGACTGATTGATCTGATCCCAAGCCATACCAAACACGTCTGAAACTAAAGCCTTGCCCATCGGTGCATACGGCATTAGCTCAGGGGCAATGACTGAGGTCTGCCATTGTGGCATTTGTACCAACATCGGTGCACTGACGCTCAAAACAACCAATACGACAAGTATATTTTTGGCCGCACCCAACACGCCACCCGCCATCTTATCCAGCACACTAAGTCGTAAGGAACTCAGCACGCCCGAGAACACAAATGCCGCTAGATGCATGACAGCCAATACAGCAATCACCACTAACAAAAACGCCAAGGCTATTTGTAAAACAGGATTTTCTACAATACCAATTAACTGCGGGGCTATGGAGCTGGCCAACCGAGTGGCAACGACTAAGGCGACAAACCAACCTAGTAATCCAACAGCTGTCTTAATCAAGCCCACTTGAAAACCACGCCATAAGCCAATCAAGACGACAACAGCAATCACTATGTCCAAACCGCTCATGTTTTATGCCTTTTTGGATTGATCAACATTGATTTCATCAGCTATTTTATCAGCAGCCATTTAGCGTGAAGTGTCCATCGCATCATAATAACCACCGATAGCCTGAATACAAGACTGTACTAACCCAGGACCACGATAAATGAGCCCTGAATATAGTTGAACCATGTCAGCACCTGCTTCTATTTTTTTGACTGCCTTGGCTCCGCTATCAATACCACCTACACCAATCAAAGCCACCTTACCTTCGAGTTGATCAGAGAACTGCTGTAATATTTGCGTACTGATATGGCTAACTGGACGACCTGATAGACCGCCTGCTTGGTCACCATCTTGCAAGTCTTCAACGCCTACCCGGCTTAGCGTCGTATTTGTCGCAATCAAACCATCAATTTCAAAATTTATTAACTGCTCAGAGATATAATCGACTTGTAACGGTTCTAAATCCGGCGCAACCTTCAAGACCAACGGCACATAAAAACCATATTCGGTAGCCAATTGGCTGTGACGGTTTTTAATCGTATCCATCAACTTGGTCAACGCCTCGCCACTCTGCAAGTCCCGTAGGTTCTTGGTATTGGGTGATGAGATGTTGACAGTAATATAAGACGCATGTGGATACACACGCTCTAGACAATAAACATAGTCATCCGCAGCCCGCTCTACCGGTGTATCCGCATTTTTACCGATGTTTATGCCGATATTACCTCTATATTTGCAAGCCTTGACATTTTCAATCAGATGCTCAACCCCTTGGTTGTTAAAACCCATACGATTAATAATAGCGTCCGCTTGTTTGATTCTAAATAGTCTTGGCTTATCATTGCCCTCTTGTGGTCTGGGTGTCACCGTGCCCACCTCTATAAAACCAAAACCCAGCTCAGCAAGAGCATCGATGTAATCGCCATTTTTATCCAGTCCGGCTGCCAGACCCACTGGATTTGAAAACTGCAATCCCATACAGTCTGTTGGCTGCATTGATTGACCGTATGCCAAACCTAAAACGCGCGCCTTATGAGCCTTGTCTAATAAAGACAAAGTCATCTCGTGGGCGTGTTCGGGATCCATATTAAACAAGAAAGGACGAAGTAAAGCATAAGACATAATAGTAGCGGACCCTACTCAAAGTTATGGTGGATAAGAAATGCAAACGGTATCAAACGCCGTGATTATATCAGCTTAGCAGAAATAAGAGCAAAGTTTTGAGAGCAAAGTTTCGTACGCTAATCTTTATGCCAAATCGTTGATATTTACTCACTACTGATTAATCAAGCACGAGCACAAACCATACGCAATTTGTCACTAAGGTACAGGACGACCGTCTGTTAACGCTATCCAACCTCTGATAATACGATAAAGATGCCAGATGAACGTAAACATCATAATCATAAATCCAAACCCAGCCACTAATATCGAACCAATCGCAATGTTATTGCTATCAGCTATCATACTGACACCGAAACCACCGGCTGCAAAAGAAATAACAACGATACCTATAATAAACCAGACAATGCTATACCAAAAAGTTTTTATTTGCCAATCAAAGTGCGTGGCCATCCACGAGCCACGGGCATCATGTCGCTTCGCATAGTTCATCACAATAGGCACAACCCACAACAGGCCAGCGGTAAAGTAGCTGACCACATACAATAAGTAGGTAATGTGATTGTAAGTGGTCAGGGAACGGCGTTTGTCGTTACTTAATTCTTCACTTATCATGTTTCCATCCATATTTGCGCGCATATTTTTATTTTATTATTATCTGTCGTGTTGCGCGGTTAGTTAATTTGACGCTTTACTAACTATTTAATTGTGCCAAACATGTCTGTTTTCAATAGGAACCTTGCCCGCAGCTACTTTTGGTGTCGGGTCTAGCTTCTTAGAGTCAGCTTTAGATAGTGAAGCGTTTAGGTCGAGGCGTTTGAGTCGAAGCGCTTAGGCCAATGTCATGGATGCCCACGCACCTTTAGTCAGTGCTCAGATTATGAGCCAACTGTAGCGTTTACTTGAATGGATTTATTAGCAGGGTCTTGCTGCATAGATAGCTGCGTAAACTGCCAACCCTGCTGTTTTAGCTTCCCCAACGCCGAACTGATCACTGCTTGGCTGGCATGGTTAAAACTCAACTGCACCGCATCACCTGCTGCGACAACTTGGGCATTATTGATACCCGATTCATTTAATAATGCATTGATACTATTGGCAGGTGGCAGAGCGGACTCACCATCGGCAGCATTCATAACATTCATGTCGATGTTGCTAGCTTGAGCACGTAACCAAAAATAATCAGCCACTTGTTCTTGATAGTTAGCCTTACTATCTTTTGCTGCTTGATGCACGCTATAACCGCCATAGCCACCGATTAGCAACAACAAGAAGACCGACAACAATACCAGTGCCATCTGATCACGAGAAGGCAACGCTTGCCAGCGAGACGCCAGTAAGCTCTGATAACGCCTCATAGGCTCTGACAGTGCATTCGTTCCGGCGCGACTGCCTTTATCTAAACTGGCTGTATTGCCTTTAGCTCGGCGCTGAAATCGTTTCATTATTTACCTTTTGCTAACGTTTGACGCTGATTGTCGTCGGATAATTTACAATCAAATTATGATGTTGCCACAGCTTCTTGTGTGTCGATATTTTCCACAATGCTGACAGTCACTTCCCCACTAAATTGCCCTTGCTCATCATTGCTGACTTGTGCGAGCTTAGCATTCAAACCTTCTGCTACCAATGTACTAGTAAACTCATCAAGACTATCACGATCAGCAGCAATCAATGTGAAACTCAGCGCCGTTGGTTGCATGACTAATGTCTGTACGTGTAATGAAGATTGTTTAATTAAAGGTGATATTCGTGATAACGCTGCCATGTGGAGCGTCTGATCTTGACTGCCGGTCTGTAGTTTGGGTTGCAACTGCACTTGCAAATCTGTGCGGGCACTTAAAGGCTCATCGGCAAACCAAGATTGATACTGACTAGCAATCTCAGCCTTAGTTGCCGTTGTTGCTTCATTGTACTGATACCATTGAACACCATCAGTGACCATCTGTAATACCAGTGCCGATAGTGCTACTATCATTGCCACACGTAAATGTGGTGACAGCTGTGACTCTGTCGACTTAACAAAAAAGTTCAGTGCATGACGTTCAGGATTTGCGATGGGAGTCGGTGTCCCGGTTAAAGCAGTCAATAGTAACTGATGCTCAGCAATCAGATCTGCTGTTTGCGCCATAAAATCGGCTTGCGCTTCTGAGCGGTCATCATCTGAGTCCATTATAGGAGATAAGATATTTACATCACTCAAGTGCGGGAAATGCTCAAATATTAACGGCAAGTAACTGACCGCCATACCTTGACGCACGGATTGGCGTAGTAGCATGGTTTGGTTGTCTTGATACAGCGTGACTTGCTGACCGCCACCTTCCTCTGGTATGGGAAGCAATAAGAAATCCGGCATCAACGCCGTGATGTTCATACCTACTAACTGAGCACTTTGTTGCCAGGATTCAATATCACTTTGCGCCAATGCGTATAGTTGATGGCTATCAGTATGACTGATTTGTCGAACGGACAACTGCTCGACAGGAGTCAGTGATATTTCTTCAAACAGATACTGCTTGCCACTATTGCCCAGCTGTTTTAGCTGCGCGGCACTAATTTCAGTAGCTACTTGTAAGACATGACTTGAAGGAAAATATAGACACAGTGATTTTTTCGCTTTCGGTTGCGCTTTCAGTTGCGCTTTCGATTTATGACCGCCATAGATATCTTGTAGTTGTTGCCAACCATCAACGGTTTTCCATTGCTGGATATCATCATGCCAGACAGCTAATGGGCTATGCTGCGCTCTCAACCAAACATGTAACACTTAGCATGTCCTTAATTATTGAAGCATTTATAAAAAGACTATTATGACTGCAGAAAATAACTGCAAAATTTAACTGGGTTGTTCATACCCGAAATTCTTGGATTATTTATAAACACTGATTTGTCATGTTAGAACGGCTGATCGGGGACAAACCGATCTACTTCTTTTGCCATACCCGTCATCACAAAGTCCATCTCAAATACTCGTGCTTCTGCTAAGGAAAATGACTCGGGATAATCACCCGTCAGTAACCCAGCAATGTTAGCAACGATTGACATATGACACACAACGACTATGCAATCAGCGTCAATATCGGCGATGTCTATTATTGCCTGTCGCGCATCATCAGAAGGCGTAATATTATCCTGAGTGCTAGAGGGTACTTCAGGCGCACTCGACTGAAATGCCGCCAAGGTCTGCTGTGCCCTATCATAGGGACTGACAACAAACTGACTGGGTTGATAGTGGGTGATGACGTATTCAGCAGTTTGCGCAGCCTGCTGTTGACCAAACGTTGTCAGCTGACGTGCACTGTCAGGACGTGTCTCATTTTCTGCCTGACCATGACGTACAAGTATAATTTTCATAACCTTCCTCTACACAGCCTTGGTGCCAACACACTGGCACTATTTGCTGTCATCAGCACTATCATTTTTTGATGTTTTTACGTGAGCAGTTAGCGCGTCATTACTGTGGTCATGCGCCATGACAAACTCGACGTCACTACGGAATCCTGCTTCCATCAGGTGCAATGCAACCCCTAATGCCGCTTTGTCTTCATAAATAACGGCATAAAGAGCGTGAGTGATAGGCATATAGATGCCTTCTTGGGTCGCCTTTTCATGTACTTGCTGAATGGTATTAACCCCTTCAGCAGTCTGACCGAGTTTTTTGACGGCCGCATCAATGTTCATGCCACGGCCTAGCATATTACCAACACGGAAATTGCGACTGAGCTCTGAACTACAAGTGGCATATAAATCACCCACTCCTGATAGTCCTAAGAAAGTTAATGGGTTAGCACCCGACTCAACACCAAAACGGCTCATCTCAGCGAGAGCCCGTGTCAGGATCATGGCCTTGGTATTCTCTCCTACTTCATAAGCGGCAGCCATACCCATCGCTATCGCATATATATTTTTGAGAGCACCGCCCAGTTCAACCCCTTTGACATCGTCACTAGCAAACACTCGGAAAAACGCACTATGCAACGCTGCTTGAACCGCGTGACGAAGTGGCTCAGACTCACTAGCGATAACCGTAGCGGACGGCATGTTTTTCATGATTTCTATGGCCAAATTCGGGCCTGACATCACACCAAAATTTACTTCTGGTAATTCGTCATTGATGATGTCACTCATCAAGGCAAAGGTATCTTTTTCCATGCCCTTGGTTAACGACACAATAGACTGCCCACTCACAAAAGGAGCGATGTTTTTTAGCGTCTCGCGAAAAGCCAAGCCAGGGACTGCAATAAAGATAATATCTTTGTCTTTGACGGCTGCTTCTAAATCATGACTATACTTTAGGCGATCATCCAGCTTATGCCCTGGTAAGTATTTTTTGTTGGTTTGGGTTTTTGCCATTGACCTGACAGTACGTTTGTTTCGTACCCATAGCGTCGTATCACAGCCATTACGTGCCGCGAGGTTTGCCATGGCAGTACCAAAACTTCCACCACCTAAAAATGCCAAACGCAGCTTGGTAGGATTACTGTGAATCTCTTCCATATTTTTTGCAACCGCCGATTCTACAGCACTAGGATTGAGCTTCTTACGACCAATACCCGACTTAGTTGCCCGATCAATGAGCCCCCCAAGCAAACTGTTTTGCTTATCCGAGGTGCTTTTGTCCGTTAGACTGGCGTCGTTACTGGTTTTTTTACGACTGTCGTTTGAGCTGCTCATGTTCATTCATCCATATTGACTGACTTATTGGTTGATAGCATTATCATGATTGGAAACCAAGATAGCTGACTCTCTTCTGGATTTTTTATAATGGCCAGCGGCTAAACTAAAAAATCTCATTCGCTTTATGATTCAAAGCGTACTATTGGTTCGATATCAAAAGGCTTACGTTCTGGATCATCGACAGGGCTCGTACCAGTATAAACAAAAGCCGCTACATAATCATCTGGTCCGACGCCGAAATATGCTTTCACAGCTGGTTCGTTACATAACAAACCAGTCCGCCATACCGTACTAAACCCTTGAGCTTTTAGTGCCAAAATCAAGTTTTGTACTGCAGCGCCCGTACTTAACATTTGCTCAAACGGAGGTACTTTCTCGTGCGCTTGAATTTTAGTCACGGCCGTGATGATAACTGGTGCTCTTAACGGCATACCACGAGTTTTCTCTATGGTTGTTTCTGTCACTTCTTCATTTTCTTGCGCCGCTTTTTCTTGTTCCGCTGTTACGAGCGCCTCACCTAGCTGATGGCGGGCAGCGCCTTCGGTCACGATAAATCGCCATGGATTAAGATTCTTATGGTCTGGAGCCGTTGCAGCGCATTCGATTGCCTTTTCAATCTGTTCGCGAGTGGGCGCTGGCGTGTCTAAATTGCCCATACTGCGCCTGGACTTAATCCAGCCTATCATCTCTTCACTACTTATTGGCATGCTATCAGTCGTTATATCTTTGGTAGATAACTTTTGATTACTTGTCTTAGAGGCAGTCATTGCAGCTCCTTATTTATTATTGTCTTTGAAGAATTGAAGGCGGGTTTTATATATTTATACCTCTGTGACTGTGAATATTTTCACTATGCCACCTCTTCGATACGATGCTCCATGCGCAGATAGTCTTCTGACTGCATTTCCAGCAAACGAGAGCGAGTGCGTTCAATCTCAAAAGCCAGCTTCTCACCTTGATAGAGATCTAAAATCGATTGCTCAGCGCGCACCAATAACTTAACACGGCGATCATAAAACTCATCGACCAGATAGATAAAACGACGTGTCGGATCACGGAAATCATCATCTAATGCAGGAACCGCATTAACCAAGACGGTATTGAACTGTTTGGCGATTTCAATAAAATCTGCAGCAGAGCGCGGCTCCATACATAAATGCCGGAAGTCACAAAACAAAATATCTTCGGTGCGTGCGTTGATTTTTATCTTTCGCCCATTGATATCGATAGGATCACTGCTGATTTTTTGATTGTTAGAAAGACTAGCAAAACGGTTGGCGAGCCAGTGGTGATTAGCCTTCGTCAGAGGTGACTCATACAGCTCAGCTTGCTGTAGTACTCGCAGACGATAATCGATACCTGAGTCGATATTCATCACTGTGGTATGATTTTCAACCTCAGCGATAGCAGGCAAGAACCGATCACGATGCAAGCCGTCTTTATATAATCCAGCTGGCTCAATATTTGATGTAGCGACTAGCGTAACCCCACGATTAAACAGCATCGTAAACAAATCCCCTAAAATCATAGCGTCGGAGACGTTCGAGACAAAAAACTCATCAAAGCAGATGATAACGGCTTCTTCATGGATAATATCAGCCACTTTTTCTAATGGGTCGCTTTTACCTTGCAGTTTATTCAGCTCGCGGTGGACACGCTGCATGAAGTGGTGAAAGTGCTGACGCATCTTACGATCATTAGTCAATGCATCATAAAACATATCCATCATCCACGTTTTACCACGGCCCACACCGCCCCACATATACAAGCCTTTTGGCACAGTCGGCTTAGCTTTTAAAAAGCCAAAAATACCTTTTTTTTGCGGCTCGCTATTATTGAGCTGTTGATACAAATCATCAAGGTAGCTCATAGCTTGGTATTGCTGCTCATCTCGAGTAAAGTCATCCGTACTGATGGCTTGCTCGTAACGTTGCAATGGGGATAAACTCATAATACGACTCATTATTAAATAAAATAATTGTGTTTTAACCACTCGTACAGTCAACACGGATTAATACCAACCACACCTAGTTCAAAACGCTATGCTGTTCTAGCAATTTTTTTAATTCAGACAAACGACCATGAAAAAAGTGCCCAGCACCATCTACCACGCTCACATCAATCCCTAAGCGCTCAGCAAATGCTTGCATAGAAGCAGGGTCAATGACTTCATCCGCATTGCCATAGACCTCAAAGGTTTTATCAGCAGGCAACTGAATATCACTACTGTCATTTTTTTCTACTGATGGCGCGATCAATGCAATGTTGGCAACCTCAAAATCACTCACGTCCCAAATATGCGATGCCTCAAGTACTTGCTCCGCAGCCCGTGCGACGACATAGCCCCCAAATGAAAAACCACCAAGCCATAGTTTGCGTGCATTGGTTTGTTCTGCAATCCATTGTAGCACGGTCATCGCATCGACGACTTCACCATCAGCGTAGTCATGCTCACCTGTTGACTGACCGACACCCCGGAAATTAAAACGCACCACATGCATGCCGTTATCACGGGCAAAACGGTACATCGTAGTCACTACTTTATTGGTCATCGTACCATCAAACAACGGGTTAGGATGACACAATAACGCCACCGTGTCGGTACTTGGGTCATTGGGATTGTCTTTTTGCCATAGTGCATCAACTTCGAGAACACCAGCTGGAGCAGGAATTAATTGCATATAATTGCTTATTGGTTAAAAGTGAATGTCTCAATTATCCTAGATATGGTTTATATTTCAAGTGGTTTGCTGTACCTGCATAGGGTTTACTTGGTTTTTAACCTCAATATAACGAGCTTGCTATCTATCAAACCGGTTTTTTTGTCAAAAAAACCATATCCGTATTATCAATATCGGCGCCAAACTGCTTTTTAACCATACCCTCCACTCATAGCTTGCTTTTTTACCTTGATACAATCATCACGATACTGCATAGATATATGCAACATAGCTGTAATACAAAACACATTAACGGTCTAGACACGTAAGAGTTGAATAGGGTAAATTTGCAATATTAACAAAGCGTCGTTGATAATAAAGCAATGTCATTGATAATAAAGCAATATTGGCGATATCGATAAAAACTGATACCGACACGGATAAGAATGAATGGATATCAAAGCCGGTAAAATAGTAACGTTCATCAATTTTTCTCTTCTTTGAATCAACACTTTGATTTACATGCACCTACAGATAGTCACGGGCAGCGCTGTGGTGATACTCAACACACCCTAACTGATAAAACTGGAGACAACTTATGAGTACTTTCAATAAAACAGCTGGCTTAACCGCTACTTTAGCCGCTGCCCTCGCACTCAGCGCCTGCCAAAGCACGCCCTCTTCACCAGTTATTCAGCGCGACAACTCAACTTATGAAACCACCGGCATCGCTGAAACCAAAGTTCAAGCACAGCAAAACGCTTTAGATAGCGCACAAAACACCTGCCGAAATGACCAAGTAATCGTCGTTGAGGACACGCTCACGTACAATGGCATTTTAGATGAACGCACAGGCCGTATGGTAGGACAAGCCAGTGCTGTTATCGGCTCAATATTTGGTACAGGTTCGCCAGACTTAACGCGTGACGACGACTATGAGTACACCATTAGCTTCCGTTGCCAGTAACTATCCCGGGTAGATAATCGTTGAGACACAACCAGTGCTTTGTTCAGATCATGATATAAGACATGACAGCAAAGACAACTATAAAAGACCATATAAAGTGTAAGACAGCACAACCACAAAAATAATCGCTATACAACCTTTAGCCAACAAGTACGATAGATAGCCCTATCAATCACATACTTGTTGGCTTTACTTTTTGTATCAACGCTTTTGAGTTAAACTATACTATCTTAACTTTCATACCTTTTAACCAATTTGTTCTCGTACATTTATAGGTAAGCGGACTATTAACCGTCAGCTTCTAAGTTCTTATTATCTTTGGTCTTATATTATGCGCAAACCCAATCTCTCAAATGCTCAAAAAACCAAAGTCTTAGCACCCGCCAAGGATTTAGAAACATTAGAAGCCGAGCTTGCTGAGAAAGAAAACAGCCCTGAAAACAGCTTAGAAGACACCGTTTTGCGCTTGAGCGATTATTTATCAGCAGTAGAGATGGTCATCAAACAAACCTTTAATCACCGAGTGTGGGTCAAAGCGGAAATTCGCAACCTATCGAGTAAAGGCGGTCATTATTACTTTGAGTTGGCAGAAAAAGACGACGATGGCAAGGTCATCGCCAGCTGCCGAGGCAATCTTTGGCGATTCAAAGCTGCACGCGTGCTAGCAAAGTTTGAGCGAGCAACAGGTATGCCACTCGAGCGCGACTTAACCGTGCTACTCAAGGTATCGGCAGGGTTCCATGCGCAATATGGCTTTTCGCTCACTATCGAAGATATTGACCCTAGCTATACGTTGGGCGATCTAGCACGGCAATACGCTGAGATGGTCGACCGTTTAACAGGCGAAGGCTTACTACATCTCAATCAGCAACTGCCTGCCCCATTTGATATCGAGCACGTCCTTGTGATTGCACCCGAAAAGGCTGCTGGATTAGGGGACTTTCAAGCAGATGCGGATCGTTTGGCCAGCACAGGTGCCTGTCATTTTCATTACCATAACGCCACCTTTCAGGGCAATCATGCGCCTGCCGAAATTCGCCAAGCCATCGTCAGTGCTCAGCAGCAGTTTTACGACACCTATCAGCGCTTGCCGGATTTATTAGTGATTATTCGCGGTGGCGGTGCCGTTGGTGATTTGGCTTATCTAAACGACTATGAGCTGGCCGCTTTAGTGGCTGAACAACCTGTCCCTGTATGGGTGGGTATTGGACATGAACGTGACAAAGTCATATTAGATGAAGTCGCACATACCAGCTTTGATACCCCGTCAAAAGTGATCGCTGCGATTGGTGCGCATCTATCGCAATTAGTCGCTCAGACTTTACAATATCAAGCGCAAATCAAGCAGGCTGCCCATCGACAACTGAATCTAGCAACACAGCAAACCTCTCGCCAACTGAGCCAAATACAATCTCAGACGATCGGACAATTGACCGCACTGCGAAAAGACAGCGACTATGCATGGCGAAACATCCAGCAAAGCGCCCAACGCCAAGTGAAGCAAGCCGTTAGACTGACAAATGAGCTGCGCATACAGACCCAAGCCTCGGCTTATCAACAACTAGCAACGGCTGCTAATTATAGTCAAAACCATCAAAAATCTGTCATGAAAAATGCGCAGCAACAAGTCATACAAGCACAACGTGATAGTGTACATCTACGTGATATTGTGCTGCTACATCGGCCATCTCGCGTGCTTAAGCAGGGCTACACTATGCTTACTGATAATAAAGACAAGCAAATACTGACCAGTAGCACACAGCTCTCTGCTGAGCAAACTGTGCATATCGTCCTAAAAGACGGCAAGGCAAAAGCACAGATTATGGATGTTGAGACGAATAGTGATATTGCGAAAGGCTATATAGAAAAAACAGAACTCGCAAACACGTCAGACTAACCGTATTCTCCGATTACTTACCTATTCACTTTTAAAATCAGGAAAAAATATGACCACCCCTACTCGCCGACGCAAAAAAGCCGCCCCAAAAACCTTTAAGGCGGCTTATAACATTCTAAAAACCAATGCCGCTGAATTACAGCAGCAGGACGAGCCAGATATTGATAATCTAATGACCACGGTTGAAGAGTCGATTGCGGCTTATCGCGTTTGCGAGACACGCATCAATGCCGTGCAACAAGCATTGGATGCCGCCTTTGCTGAAGAAGATCCAGCTACTAGTATTGATAGTTAAATAAAAAACTGCCAGCAGATAGCAGGTAAAGGCAGTGAAACAAATATAAAATTGGTACAAGGATAATGAGCGTAGGTAGATAGTACAGCTAGTACATCAAGCTCATTTGACACCGTAACAGCTTTGTATTTGGTTTACTCTGGTTCGTCAACTTCAAAGACTTGACGCAGATAGGCAAGATACGTGTCATTATTGATCATGGTCTTGCCTGGACTGTCAGACAATTTAGCGACTGGCTGACCATTGCACTCAACCAATTTGAGTACAATGTTAATCGGTGTAATCCCCATGTCATTGGTGAGATTGGTACCAATACCGAAACTGGTTCTAATGCGATCTTTGAAGTATTGATGCAGCTCCCAAGCCTTCTCAAGATCTAGCCCATCACTAAAGGTGAGTATTTTAGTTTTAGGGTCTATCTTCAATTTATCATAATGGGCAATCGCTTTATCACCCCAAACATATGGATCGCCACTATCATGACGCAGACCGTCAAAAAGCTTGGCAAAATACAAATCAAAGTCACGTAAGAACGCAGCCATCCCAACAACATCCGTCAATGCAATACCCAAGTCACCACGGTACTCATGTACCCACGCTTCAAGCGCGGCTTTTTGTGAATCACGCAAACGCACATCTAATGCCTGAAATGCCTGCATAAACTCGTGCGCCATAGTACCGATTGGCGTCATGCCTAACGTTTTGGCCAAATATACGTTGGATGTACCACTGATAATTTTTGGTTGAGCGTGATGTAACGTCTGTACCACATGCGCTTGCCAACTTTTACTAAACCGTCTACGAGTACCAAAATCAGCGACGATAAATGGCGGCGTGTCTTCACTTTCTTTTGTCTGTTCCAATGCATATTGGTGTAATAACTCGACTTTTTCGTCTAGTCTCCGCTGTCCTTCTTTGATGATGGTGTCATCTGATAATGCATCAAAATATAGCTCATTGACAATCGCTAGAACAAACACTTCAAAAAACATCGCCTGAATCATCGGCCCTTCGATATCGATAAACAAGCGACCTTCGCCATCGGTACTGACAGTAATAAAACGGCGCTTGAGTTTAAATAGCTCCAGATAGTCGACAAAATCTGAACGCATAAAGCGTAAACCGCGCAAGTATTCCAACTCATCTTCTAAAAAGCGCAGCTCGCACAAACTATCTAATTGCTGCTCTAATTGCTCTTTGATATCCGCCAATGGATAAAGAGTGTCTTCATTATTACGGCAGCGAAAACGATAGACACCATGAGTCTGCGGAAACTGATGCAGCATGGCTTGTAACATCGTAAATTTATATAAGTCGTTATCAAGTAACGAGGTAATAATAGGTGAATAGGTAGCGGTCATGCTATGGCCTTAAAAAACGCAAAAATAAGAAATAAACGTCACCTAATCAATAAAGCGACATCATATACGGACAATAAACAGAGCACTTTCACTCATGATGACTCATCAATAAGCCGTTAAGTATAACGAAGTTTACAGCTTATTTCAGAAATCGCTATTAATGGCAGCATATTTACTACGATTACTCATACCTTCTATAAAAATATTATGTCCAGCTATCAGTAACGATTTCATTCATTTTATGCATTTGCACGCATAAACTGTGCAACATAGTTATCAACTGGATTGTCGCGTAGATCACTGGGTGTCCCTGTTTGCACTAAACGTCCTCCATTCAAAATACTAATACGCTGACCAACTTTGATCGCCTCATCTATGTCATGAGTAATAAAGACAATGGTCTTATGTAGCCGCTCTTGTAGCTCAAGTAGTTGATCTTGTAGCTGAGCACGAATGAGGGGGTCAAGCGCAGAGAACGCCTCATCCATCAGTAAGATTGGATTATCCGTTGCCAGAGCTCGTGCTAACCCCACACGCTGCTGCATCCCTCCTGATAGCTCGTCAGGATAGTTATGCTCTAGATTAGGCAGCCCCACCTCATTTAGCCAATACCGTGCCACCTCGTGGCGCTGTTTGGTACTCATTTTTCGCACGCGTAAACCATAAGCAACGTTTTGCATAACGGTCATATGTGGCACTAGCCCAAAGTGCTGAAAGACCATACTAACGGTTTGTTGGCGATAATGTTGCAGTTCCTTATCATTCAGCGCCAACACATTGATAGCTGTAGATGGTTGTTGATTAGCTGCAGGTACATTGTGATCTGTAATCGTAGTTTGTGCATCAATACTCGTATCAACCCATATCTTGCCATTGGTTGGGTCAATGAGACGATTTATATGCCGTATCAATGTTGATTTACCAGAGCCTGATAGACCCATAATACAATGTAACTCGCCCGCCTTAATATCTAAATTGATATCATACAACCCAACCGAATAGCCTGTTTGCTCTTTTACCGCCACACTATCCATGCCTTCCGCCAATAATGCCATCACAGACTTCGCTTGCGCACTGCTGGCATTATAAATTTTACTGATATTTTCTAGCCGGATGTGATTCATTGCAGTCCTCGCTATTGGTGGCTTCTATTATGTTTTCTTTGAGTACTGATAGTGACTATCTGTTATGATTGGATAGACCGCTAGCCAATCTAGTGTCTGCTAGCGTCAATAGTTTTTTGACGGGCACGCTTGCCTTGACCAAATGCCTGAGTAATACGGTCAATAATAATGGCAACAATGACAATAGCCATACCTGCTTGTAAGCCTTGACCAATATTAAGGGTTTGAATAGATTGCAACACATCTTCGCCAAGGCCAGGTGCGCCAATCATAGAAGCAAGCACCACCATAGATAGCGACATCATTACTGCCTGATTGACACCTGCCATGATACTAGGCAATGCTTGTGGTAACTTGATCCAAATAAGTAGCTGCAAGTGTGTGCTACCAAATGAGCGCCCTGCCTCCACCATCTCATGATTGACCTGCGTAATCCCTAATGTCGTCAGACGAATCAGTGGCGGCAGTGCATAAATAATGGTGGCAAACAATGCAGGCACTTTACCAATGCCAAACAACATGAGCACTGGTATGAGATAAACAAAGCTTGGCATGGTCTGCATGATGTCCAATATCGGTGTCACAACCTTACGCAGCAGCTTGCTGCCTGCCATCGCAATACCAATCGGAATACCAATAGCTACCGTCACCAACACTGATACGATGAGCAGGGCAAAAGTATCAATCAAGGCACCCCACAAACCAAAAGCACCAATCAAAAACAACCCTGCACCACATGCCAGCGCAAACCAAACCTTGCGGACACCGAACCACCCCAACACTGTGACAAGCGCAATAATCACCCATGGTGGAATGACCGTCAATAGGCGCTCAATTGGTAACAGTAAATAGGTTAATGCCATCGTACTAATACTACGAAATACGTCGCCGTAATTCTGGACAACACTTGCTAATGTGTTATTGAGTGGCGTCTCAAGTGACCATGAAGGGAAGCTTGATGCAAGACCGAGTTGGTTATTACTGGCGGAGTTCTTATTAGCAGCCGTACTATCAATAGAATCACCTGTTAAGCTGATACCTAATTTGGCCGCTAGATTAGCGGCAGCCTCATCGGATAGCCATGCTTGCCAAACGTTTGGGTTCTCGCGCAAAAACACCAATGCTTGATCATCCCCGCTACGTTTACTTTCACTCATCTCTAAAATAGCGCCATTGAGCTCATCAGAGGTAAATTGCACCTTTTCAAAGACAGCTGCTAGTTCAGGGTTGGATTCGATAAATGGCGTAGAAACGGCAATACCTAATGGTGATATAGGAAACCCTGACACACAGTCCATCTTACCATCAGCGAGCAACAGATCTTGCCAACAAGCATCTTCATAAGCTGGAAACTTTAATGGTTCAAAGTCGTATTTCGCCATTAAACCCGTAGGCTGCCAGTAGTAAAACAACAGTGGTTTATGCTGCTCGAAAGCAGAAGCAATCTCTGCATCAAGCGCCGCACCGGTACCAGGATGAGCATTAATGAACTACCCACTACCTTAGAGGTAGGGGTTTCTTAGGTAATGCTCATACTT
>NZ_JAKDUI010000118.1 GCF_030457785.1 Psychrobacter sp.
TTAAATGAGTTTATGATAGCTATTGTATCGATTTTATATAAGATTTACTATAGTAGGTACACTGGAAAAACTAAGCTTTTTTAAAAACTCTTTAAACCCACTAGGAGTTAATGGTACAAAGAAGAGTTTTTTATTTAGTTTTATCGATATGCAGCAAAAGTATGGCAAAGGTTTTTTTGAAACTAGATTATCTTTTAAAATAACTTTTGAAGATATGGAGGGCAACTCCTACACTAACTACTCAGTAATTGACCTTTCAGAATTTGAAGGAATAACAGAGCTAGGCAATGGCAATCCTGCTTATCGCACATCGATTGAAATAGAAAAGATAAGAAAAAACCTAGATTCACTTATAAAAAGTAGTAAACGAATTAAGGTTGACTCATATTCTCAGAGAGACCGAAACATGGAAAATGAGAAATCCAAAGCAAGAATAAGAGAACACCTTTCCAAAAAAGACGAAAAAAACCTATGACCCAGCTAACTGCCAACTCTATACCTTCTGATACCGATTTTAGCCACTCTCCAACATCCCTAAACTCTTTCGCACCTCGCCTCCTTGATTGGTTTGCCGAAAACGGTCGCCACGATTTACCTTGGCAACAACACCAAACCGACACGCCAAACCCTTATATCGTTTGGCTATCGGAAGTGATGTTGCAGCAAACACAAGTGACTACTGTACTGCCCTACTTTGCGCGCTTTATGGAATCGTTTCCGACCGTGCAAGACTTAGCAGCTGCGGATTGGGATACGGTGGCGGAGCATTGGGCAGGGCTTGGCTACTACGCACGCGCGCGCAATTTGCACAAAGGCGCCAAACAATTGGTCGAAGTGATTGAAGAAACAGGTGACTTTCCGCAGACCCAAACAGGTTGGGAAGCGGTCTCTGGTGTTGGTCTGTCTACCGCTGGAGCGATTATGGCGATGGGGCTGCATAAATACGGCGTCATTTGTGATGGCAATGTCAAACGTGTGCTGACACGCTGGGTGGCCATCGACGGTGATATCACCAAATCTGCCACCACTAAAGAGCTGTGGGCGCTGGCAGAGCGGGTAACGCCTAAAGAAAATTCAGGACTATTTGCCCAAGCCATGATGGATATGGGGGCGACATTATGTACCCGCAGCAAGCCTGCCTGTCTGTTATGTCCACTCCAAGAAGACTGCCTAGCCCATGCACAGGGACGTGAAACGGACTATCCATTCAAGGCAAAAAAACAGCCCAAACCCAGTAAGTTCAGTCATGCATTACTGATTAAAAATACAGCAGGTGAGGTATTGTGGCTACAGCGCCCTGACAATGGCATTTGGGGTGGGTTATGGAGCTTGCCATTACAATTCGTCAAAAAAGTTTCGAGCACGGCAGCAAGCAAGACAGCAAGCAAAAAAGCGGAAAATAAGACGGATAAAAAGTCAGCTGCTAGCAGTAACAAACCATCAAACACATCGAATGCACCAAGTGAGTTGATCAGCAATGTGCGTAGCAATGAAAAACTATACGAAACAGAGTTCACCACCGCCGAGCAAATCATCACTGAATGGCTCATCACCCACGAACTAGAAACCACACCAGTCAATAACCCATCGCTCAAAGATACGACGAAAGGTACGATGAAAGATACGACGATTAAACATTCACTGACTCACTTCCATTGGTATTTGACGCCGCACTCAGTGGCCTTAAATGCCAAGCAAACTGCCGATATAACCAAAGCACTGAACGCTGCACAAATTAATATCAATTGGTTAAATACCAAAGACGCTCAAGCGACACTTGGACTGCCACGAGCGATGGTTAAACTGTTAGCGTAATCACCTCGTTCACTTGTGCCTTAGCGACTGAGCCTGTTTGAGCACCCTATGGTAAAACAACGAATCAAAAAAGCGACTCATCATAAATGATAAGCCGCTTTATTGATGTGTTTTATAACTTTTTATAGCAATCGCTAACGCTAAGACTTCGGCACCCGCAAACGCATCAGCCCTTCTTGCTGCACAGTGGCAACCAAATTGCCATCCTGCCAAAAATGCCCATGGTTCAACCCTTTAGAATTAGAGGTCGTGCCACTCCACATATCGTATAGCAGCCAGTTATTCAGATCGAAGCCACGATGAAAATGCATAGAGTGATCAATACTCGCCGCTTGTAAACCACTGGTCATAAAGCTGACACCATGCGACATCAGACCTGTGCCAACGAGATAAAAGTCAGACGAAAATGCGAGCAGTGCTTGCTGTATCGCCACTGGTTGCTTACCCAAATCACCGATACGTAGCCAGTTTGCCTGCTTAGGTTTCATGGGCTCTGGGTGAATAGGATCGCGCGGCTTGACTGGTTTTATCTCGACATGACGACGACGCATAAAACGTGCTTTCAGGGGCTCTGGAATTTTGCCGACATACTCTTCTTTGAGATCTTGTTCAGCGAGCAAGTCCTCAGGTGGTGGATAAACGGGCATGTCTTTTTGATATTCCAGCCCCCCTTCCATCGGTGAAAAAGAAGCAATCATCGAAAATATAACCTGCTCGGTTGGTTCTTTACCACGTAGCTCTTTATACTGAATCGCCGTCACCTCACGGGCAGAAAGACTACGACCATCTCGCAGGCGACGTACCCTATAAATCACAGGCTGTTTAATATCACCGCCACGCAAAAAGTATCCGTGCAATGAGTGACAAGGCTTATCTTTTTCTAGCGTATGCGCTGCCGCCATGATCGCTTGGGCGAGCACCTGCCCACCAAATATGCGACTACCAACATAGTCATGGCTCTGCCCTTCAAAGACATCAGGAGTAACTTCAGTTAGCGATACGGTAGCAAGCAGCTCATCAATCAGTTGCGAATAATCGGACATGACGATAGGTTTCCTTATTTTTATCAAAAACGCAAAATGCCTAAATATAAGTCGCCCACTATATTTAGGTGATATATCGGCAAATCCTTTGCGTTTGAATGTAAAATAAAATGAAATCACTTGTAAAAAACACACAAGAGAGTTTTAGAACAAAAATACAGACTTAACAGCGCTATGACTGTGCGTGTGCTCGTTTTGAAGATGGTGATTAAAATGAGATAAATGGCAACTAAGTGAAAAACAGCGCTGATAATATCGGGATATGAATCAACTACTTGACACAGTTAAGCAAACATTTAACCATTTTAGCCTACTTAGAGTGCACGCTTCAGATTGAGATTCACCCTAGTATTTAGTACAAACGAGAAGGGCAATATAGTACCCAATATCACAGGCTTTGACTAGCATGTTACCTCTTTTTGGCCATGACCCTAGAAGTCACACAAATATTAAGCCGTGTTGAGCACACCCTAATCACCATGGAACACTCAAAACGAGGTGGCTCAAACACTGGCACCTCGTTTTTAAAGTATCACCAAATTATGGTTTCACAGACACCAGCACACGAATAGAATCCGGCACCAATGATAAATTATCCAACGCTTGTTCACCTTGGGCTTTTAGCTGCTCTAGCCGCTCGATTTCTTCTGGGCGTACATTGGGGTTAATGGTTTGCAGATGCTGCAAACGTTTGATCTCACGTGACCACTGCTGCGTGAAGCGGGCACTTGCTTGCTCACCGATATCGTTGAGCTGCTGACGGGCGATCGCTTCGGCATCATGATAACGCTGCTCGATCACATCACTACGTACTTTGATGACCTGACGCGCGCGGTTTTTGTCCAAACGCTCGATGTGAGGCATGATCATATCGCTGCTGATACGCTCTGATAAATCATTACCCTGCTCGCTGATAAACACACGAATGTTTTGCGTGGTAATGGTAGACGGTAAGTTGAGCATTTTTGGTGCGATTGCCTCTACGCGAAAGTTGACCTCGAGCAACACCATGCCTTGAGGTACAGCAGCACTTTTGAGCATAGCAACGGTGGTATTGCCAAAGGTACTGGTACTTGCCAAATCATATATCGCACGCATCAACGGATGCTCATGACTGATAAAATCTATGTCTTCGCGCTGTAGGGCTTGCTGACGCTCAAATGTCAACGTCATGCCATCTTCGTCACCCAATGGTAAACCATCGATGTACTCACTGATCTCGGTGCTGTCAATCGGGGCAATGACCCATGAACCATCTCTCTGCACACTATGCTCAATGTTGGCTGACGCAAAAAATCGATCCATAAAGTTTGGCAGCAGATTATGACTATCAAAATCATGCATGGCATCAGCGATACGCCCAGCAACGCGTGGGCGGCAAGAGTTGTACTCTAGCAAGCGGTCACGACCCGCTTGTAGCTGTGCTTCTAATCCCAATCGCGTTTTGCCTGCTTGCTCAACGACCCCTTCTAACACCGCTCTGTTTTCACTGGTATCAGCGCTTTCAAGCACTGGCTTTAGCTCTTGGATATACTGCTCTTGCACACTTTGCGCTGTCGGTGAGATCTGATTAAACATGTTGAGTGCTTTGTCATACCAATGATAGAGACGCTCTTGTGCCGTGCCTTGTACATAAGGGATATGCAACATGATTTGCTGAGTCTGACCGATACGATCTAGACGACCGATACGCTGCTCCAACGTATCTGGATTGGCAGGGAGATCCCACAATATCAATTGACTGGCGAACTGAAAATTACGACCTTCTGAGCCAATCTCTGAACACAACAGTATCTGTGCACCTTCACCATCTGCAAAAAATGCTGCTGCTTGGTCACGTTCAAGCAAGCTCATTTGCTCAGTGAATATAGCCGTTTTAATGCCTGCATGTAAGCGTAGCACAGCCTCTAAGCTCTCAACGGTCGCACCACTGCGAGCGATCAGCAGCACTTTTTGATGCTTGAGTTCACCTCGCAAGATATCGACCAACCAAGGTACGCGTGGATCATCCTCTAGCCAACCGCCATCAGGTTGATTTTCTTCGCCCCATAGCTGCTCACGTAGCTTACCATTGACTTGGTAGCTATCTTTCCACGCATCAGGCAATGGCAGTGGATACGGCTGACTACTACGCCCATAAAAACCTTTCACACTTTCGCGAGTATTACGAAACAGAATACGACCTGTACCATGACGGTCCAACAACTCATTCAACGCATAAGTACGCAGTTTCTCATCATCATTGATGGCTGCCAGCTCATCCATGCCGATATCCAGTAGATGACTCAATGCGGTGATTTGCCCTTCGCTTAGTGGCTGATCTTCTATCAGCACACCCGCGACAGCAGCCGTTTCGGCGAACGCTTCTTGACCATCAAGAAACTCATCCAAATCATCGAAACGATTGGGGTCAAGCAAACGTAAACGAGCAAAGTGACTTTGTGCGCCTAGTTGCTCAGGTGTCGCGGTTAATAGCATCACGCCTGGTGTCTCTTCAGCAAAGTCCGCAATCAAATCGTATTTATCGTTGCCGCCTTGTGCTTCGTCCCAGTGCAGATGATGGGCTTCATCGACCACCAACAAGTCAAACCCAGCGTCCATCGCTTGGTCGTATAGGTCAGGATGATCGAGCAGCAAATCCATACCAGCAATGATACATTGCTCAGTGGCAAAGACGTTTTGCTCAGGGTCATGCTCTTTAATCGCTGCTGTACGTACCAAATCAAACAAGGCAAAGTTCAGATTAAAGCGGCGGCGCAGCTCAACCATCCATTGGTATTGCAGACTGTCTGGCACGAGGATTAATACCCGCTCTGCTTTGCTGGTGATTAGTTGCTGATGTATGATCAAACCCGCTTCGATGGTTTTACCCAGCCCCACTTCATCAGCCAACAACACGCGAGGCGCGATACGTTTACCGACTTCATGTGCAATATAGAGCTGATGTTCGATAATATCGACTCGCGCACCCATCAAACCTTTGAGTGGATGACCAGCCAGCGCTGACTGCATGCGCAAGATGTCTTGGCGCAATTCATACCAGTCGCCACGCTCTATGCGACCAGCCAGCAGGCGCTCAAGCGGTTTGGCCAAAGTAATATTGGCAGCCAAGCGAGTTTCCATAATGCCGCGCTCGTGTTCATCGACGCCATATTTGAGCACACCCATCACTTCGTCCACCGCGTTGACCGTATAACGATTGCCCTCTTGATCGTAGACAGTGTCGCCCACTTTGAATACCACCCGTGAAAGTGGCGCCGAATTTTTGGCATAGACGCGGGTCTCTTCACTTTGTGGAAATAAAATATGCACACATCGGTCGTCGACATCAATGACCACACCCAAGCCAAGCTCAGACTCCGTATCAGATAAATAACGTTGACCAACGGCGAATTCAGTACTGTGTAATGAAGCAATAGAGGTAGTCATAAGGCGATGTCTTTTTGTACTCTGGTAATAAGAAATAAATGAGATAGCAATGCTCGCTGCGAATAGCCATTCATGCTGTAAAGCTAGGACTTGTCATCATTAGATTGGGGACAAATCCTAAGCTAACCGTACTAATTATTTGCATGCTCTAGCTAAATTAGTTACATACTCTGGCTAAAGTAGACCATTATATAGCGTTAGCGGCTAGATGAGTGCGATAAGTTGACTTTTCAAGAGGTCGATGGCGACAGTAATGGCCTTTGTGAGCCCATTAACTGAATCATTTTTGACTAAAAACCCCAACGTGCTACATTAAGTGAATAACTATCGACACAAAACAATAAAATAAGGACTCACCATGCAAGCGGTTTTTTTAGATAAAGGCACATTTTCCGACGGCGTTGACTTATCAGCACCAGCTGGTCTTAGCGACTATACCACTTATGATGATACCCCAGAAGACAATGAGATCATTAAAGAGCGCTGCAAAAACGCTGAAATCATCATCACCAACAAAGTCAAAATTGACGCGGATGTTATCAGCAGTTTACCCAACCTTAAGCTTATTCAGTTGACAGCCACTGGTATGAACAACGTCGATCAAGACACCTGTGCTGAGCATGACGTCACACTCTATAATGTCGCTGGCTATGCCGTCAAAAGTGTTCCTGAGCATACCTTCATGCTGATGCTCAGTGCCATGCGTTCAAGCATTTATTACCATAAAAAGGTCGCCGATGGCTCATGGCAAGACAACGGCAACTTCTGTCTGCTCGACATTCCACTGATCGACCTAGAGGATAAGACGCTAGGTATTATCGGTGTTGGCACCATTGGCAAGCGCGTGACTGAGATTGCTCGTGCCTTTGGAATGACCGTTTTATGGGCAGACCATCAAGGGTGCACACCTCGTAATGACGATTATACCGCTTTTGATGACGTGCTTGCCCGCTCGGATGTGATTAGCCTGCATTGCCCGTTGAACGATCAAACCAAGCATCTCATTAATGACGACACATTGGCCAAAATGACTAAGCAACCACTACTTGTCAACGTTGCCCGTGGCGGTATCGTCGATAGCCAAGCACTGACCAATGCCATCAACAGTGAGCAAATCATCGGCTATGCCAGTGATGTCTTCGAACAAGAGCCTATCACTGATGATGACCCACTATTGAGCATTAGCGACCATCCTCGTGTGATATTTAGCCCACACAACGCATGGGGCAGCGAAAGTGCGCAACAAACCTTGTGGCACATACTGTGCAAACAGGTGGCTGACTTTATAGACAATCAAGCAAATAGATAATCAAGTAACTTAATAAACAATTAACCAAATTGGCTCAGTGTAATAAACCGATCAAAAAGGGCACGGACTTTCCCAATCCATCCAAGCACCCAGCACTGGATGTTTTAGACGTAACTGCTGCGCATGCAAATTGAGCCTCGGCGCAATCGTCAATGCCGTGCCCTCCGCATAAATCGGATCACCAATCATCACGTATCCGACATGCACCATGTGTACACGCAACTGATGACTACGCCCAGTGACAGGCTTTAGGAATATTCGTGTGACTGTTTGACCATTACACTCTTCGTGAGCCATTACCTCATATAGTGTTAGTGCGTTTTTTGACCAGTTATGGTCTACGATGTGCCGCGGTTTTGTCGTAGGCTCATAGCGCACTGGTACAGATATTTTGCCAGTCGCACCGACCTCTTGCCATTTACCAAAGACCCGCGCTTGATATTTCTTTTGTGGCAAACGCTCGATGAACTGCTTACTAATATTACTTTGTGCAGCAGCGTTTTTGGCAAAAATAAGCAATCCCGAGGTATCCATATCTAAGCGATGAATGAGCTTGACCGCTGGATTGACGCGCTCAAGTCGCGCCAACAAGCTAACCTTTAACGTCTTACCATCGACGCTTAACAGCCCTGCTGGCTTATCAACGACCCAGATGTCATCGTCTTCATAGACGGTAATCTCCTTAGCAAATGCTTGAAAAAATTCAAGCGGATAGGCACGCTCCTGCTCATTGAGGGCATCGACTTCTTCATCAGTAAAAGGCATAAAATCAAAT
>NZ_JAKDUI010000119.1 GCF_030457785.1 Psychrobacter sp.
TGTGATGCCTCGAAAGAGACGTGCTTTAGTACAGCGGTTGTATAAGTTGTATAAAAGGAACTTATAAAATATAAAAGGGACTTATAAAAATAGCTGTTTATTGTTGAATCCATTGACTGATTTTTTCACGTTCAGCAGGTGTTGCTTGCAGCCAAACTTGCATAAATTGATCCAATGTATTGCTAGAAGTATTAACTGCTTCGCTTTGCTGTACGGTATTTTGCTGCGCAGCGCCTGGAGTTGCCGTAGTCGATTGGCCCAGCGCAGCAATCGCTTGCTGATTTTGCTGCGCAGCATCACCGCTACCACCAAAGGCGCCGCCAATTGCCTTACCCAAACCTGAGAACAATCCACCCTGGTTATCACCCACACTTTGTTGACTAGCAATTACTGTATTGTCTTGCTGTACAGCCAGTGTTGGACGTTCCGCATAGTCTTTAGCCGCTTTATGTTCTTCTGGCAGATCCGGCATCGTTAGGCGATAGGTCTGATTGTCTGCCAGTTCTGCTGTCACACTCACATTGCCAGAGCGCACATAGTCATGCACATCATGGCGCAAGTCATACAAACGCTCGTACTTAGCAGTAATGGCATGTTGACCAGGTGCTAGTGAGAACTCATCTTTTATTGGCTGAAAAGCACCATGTTTCACTGTTTGCCCATTGATAGCAGTTACCTTGATGTAGTCATCAACCAGCAGGGTTGCGTCAGCATGTGACAACATTGACACAGAACCAGCTCCAATAAGCAACGAGCTGACGGTCAGTTTTTTTAGTAAAGAAGCATTCGATTTCATAAGGTTTCCAATAATAAAAAAAGCGCTTTAGGAGCAATAAAACACTTTGAAGAAGAAAGAATTCGGCTTCTCGTTACTAGAAGTCGAGTGGCATCGTTTGTTGATCTTGGCCAGAGGCATCATTGTCTACTTTCGCCTCTTGGGTGATATCAGCCAGCTCAGCAGCCAACGTTTGCTCATCAATGGTGCGCAAGGCGTCACTTATGACTGCCTTGGAGATATTACTACGACCAAGGTTTGAAAACATTGGCTGGATGTAGTTAAGCACTTCCATCATCGCACCGATACGGTGTGGTCCATCGGTGAGTAGATGGTCGGTAATTCGGTCGTCAAACTGCCAACCACGTCGACGTAATATAGATTGTAACAGTGCTTGACGATCGGCAAGATCGTGACCATTCGGCACTTGAAAGGTAGGAGACTGTGCCAAGCGAGTTAGTAAGTCGGACAATTGAAAGGGCAAATTACCTGCAGGTCTATTGGCCGCAAATAATAATTGACGTTGCCCTTCTCGACTACGGTTGATCAAATGAAATAAGGCTTCTTGCCATTGAGTGCTTTGATCCAACACTTCCAAATCATCAATAGCGATCAAATCGAAGTTCTCTAGCGACATCAGTACATGAACATCGGTATGAATCAGCTCATTAAGCGACAAACAAATCGCTGACTTGTCCATCTCAATAAATGACTCGCAAATAGCAGACAGTAAATGAGACTTACCAGTAGCAGGACTACCAAATAAGTATAACTGACCGATCAGGCCGACATGTAATTGCCGCACTGCATCAATAATCGACATCCAACCCGGACCTGCAAAGTCACTCAGACTTGCATCATGCTTAACATCCAGATTGAGGCTTAGCTGTGCTTCTGCCATGAATCATCAACTCGGTTTGCGTTATGCAACCACTAAAAAAGTGAAACGACGAATACTTCCCAAATCGGTTTTGACAATATTCATTTTTATCAAAGCCAACTTCTTAACGACAAATACCATCAATACTGCGCTTATATATAACATATTTACAAAATGACTGACAAGGTTTTTGCTTATTAGCGTAGATCAAATACCTATAAACTGCCTTTATCAGTGCCATTATTTACGGCTATTAGCCAATAGCCAATAGCCACCATGCTTCAAACAACAAAGTAAACCAGGACTATCTTGATTCCAAAATAATAATTGATGGCAAATGAATTTATTAATGAAATAATGTGGACTTATTACTTCAAGGCTTTTAATACGCTAAAATAAAGTCCATTGTTTGCGACCTTTATAAAAGTCGGTCGTACGATAATAGTTATACAAATGGTGAAATAATACATTGAGAACCGCGGAAACTGGTAATGCAATCAGCATACCAACAAATCCTAATAAGCTCGCGCCTGCTAACACCGAAAAAATAACCCAAAGAGGAGACAGTCCAATCTTATCACCCAATAGCAACGGCTGAAGAATATAACCTTCTGCTGCTTGTCCAACCATAAATGCACCGGCTATCAACGACAGATAGGTCCAATCTAACCCAAACTGAAACAGACAGGCCACAATGGCAGCGATAAACCCAATACCAAATCCTAAATAAGGAACAAAACTGGCAATACCAGCCACCATACCAATGATTAGCCCCAACTCAAGACCAATGAACTGCAACTGTACCGCATAAATAGCACCCAACAGCACCATCACCAAAAGCTGCCCTTTAATAAAAGCCATTAGTGCACGGTCGCACTCTTGACTCACTTCAATTATTTTTTGGCTATACGCTGCAGGAAGCGACGACTTCCACGTCTCGAGGCGTTGATCCCAGTTAAATAAAAAGTAAAAGGTTAAAATCGGTACCAAGACAATCAAGCCGGCATTATTGATGACTTTCATACTTGAGGCAAGTACTTGACTCATCAGCGTACTGGCTTCTGCAAACTTATAATTGGTTTGCAAATACCCAACCAACGTCTCAGAAAACTCTTTGGCTTCCATCTTTGGCAAATTAATCCGACTATTATTAGCGAACCATTCCCGCAGTACTTGATTGTACCAATTCATTACTTTGGGCAAATACTCCCATGCGGCCTGCATCTGGTGCCACAAGGTCGGCACCAACCACCAGAGAAGCAACACCATGCCCAAGGTGATGGTAGAATAAACTATGATAATGGCTATCCAACGTTTGATATATTTTGACAAACGTTTGACCAATGGATTGAACAAGTAAGCCAATACAAAGGCGACCACAAATGGGACGATGACTGGCGTCATTAAGTATAATAAAAATAGAGTCACCCCAACCGCCACAATGATCAATAAGCGCTGAAAAAATGGGTCTATTGTTCGTTTTATCATAATGCAAGCAGTCCTACGATTCAGCCAGTTAAAAATAGTGGACAGTTATTGGCAAATAACTTGTATTCTATTATCGCAGAGTACAAAAAAAACTCAGTCATTTTTTGTTTCTACACTTTTTATTTGCACCTAATAGATTATCTGCGGCAAATATTGGCAAGTTGCTTTGCGAGTGGGGGTCGTTTTTGGGTATAATGTGTGCATTATTTAGCGTTGAAAATACAGACCCTATTTCTAACGACAGATTTTTACCGACAGACATTCATTCCTATAAAATTTGTGAGACAACCATGAGTAACAAGCCTTCTTTAAGCTACAAAGATGCTGGCGTTGACATTGATGCTGGTGATGCACTAGTTCAACGCATTAAATCAGTGGCAAAATCCACCTCTCGTCCTGAAGTCGTAGGTGGACTCGGCGGTTTTGGTGCGCTTTGTCGTATTCCAACTGGTTACACTTCACCTTTATTGGTTTCAGGTACTGACGGGGTTGGTACTAAACTAAAGTTGGCACTGCAATTACAACGTCACGATACCATCGGGATCGACTTAGTCGCCATGTGTGTCAACGATCTGTTGGTTTGCGGTGCAGAGCCTTTATTCTTTTTGGATTACTACGCTACTGGCAAGCTTGATATTGACGTAGCAGCCACTGTCGTTACAGGGATTGGCGAAGGCTGTAAGCTATCGAACTGTGCCCTAATCGGCGGTGAAACTGCTGAAATGCCAGGCATGTACCAAGACGAAGATTATGATTTGGCTGGGTTCTGCGTGGGTGTCGTCGAAGAAGCAGAAGTCATCACTGGTAAAAATGTCGCAGAAGATGACGTACTTATCGCTCTTGGGTCGAGCGGCGCACATTCAAACGGTTACTCTTTGGTACGCAAGGTCATAGAAGTCAGTGGTGTTGGTGTCGCTAACAGCGATGAGCAGCTAGACGGTCAGACTATCCAAGATGCGCTCATGGCCCCTACTCGTATCTATGTTAAAGCGATCAAAGCCTTGCAAGACAGCCTCGGCAGCTCAGCTCTGCACGCTATGTCTCACATCACTGGCGGCGGCTTAACCGACAACTTACCACGTGTACTACCAGATGATTTGGCCGCGAGCATCGATACCAATAGCTGGCAGTTCTCAGAATTGTTTACTTGGTTACAAACCCAAGGCAACATCGAACAAAGTGAGATGTACCGTACCTTTAACTGCGGTGTCGGCTTTGTCATTGTCGTTCCTAAAGAGCACGCTGACGCAGCCATACAAACCTTGAACGACGCAGGTGAAACGGCGTGGCAATTAGGCACAATGATCAAGCGCGAAGCGGATGCAGTGGTGTACCGTTAATGACATTATCGCCAATACCTACTGACACCAGCAGTCATGCGAACCAACCGTTACGCATCGCTGTCCTCGTATCAGGCAGTGGAAGTAACTTACAAGTCCTGATAGATGCAATGCAAGCGGGTGTGTTACCGATTGAGATAGTTGGTGTCATCAGCAACCGTGAGGATGCCTACGCCACCACGCGCGCCAAGGACGCTGGTATTCCAGTAGCTGTATTGTCACATGCTGCGAGTGGAAAACGCATGGGCATCAAGACCTTTGAGACCCATGCCAGCGCTCAACTGGCGACATGGCAGCCAGACTTGGTTGTCCTCGCTGGCTTTATGCGAGTCCTTAGCGGTACATTCATCGATAACGCACCAGCACCGATGATCAACCTACACCCGTCTCTATTGCCAGCCTATAAAGGCTTGGACACCCATCAACGTGCCATACAATCAGGTGAACGCCATCATGGCTGTAGCATCCATGTCGTGACTGCAGAGCTCGATGCTGGTGCTGTGCTGACCCAAGCGCTCACAGAGATAAAACCACATGAAATGGCCGATAGCCTACAGGCACGTGTCCAAAAGCTTGAGCATCAGTTGCTTCCTTGGACCATTTTATTGTTGGCCAAAGGTGCGTTGTCTATGAACAGCGTCCAAGCATCACAGCAGGAAAACAAATTTTTGCCATTGTTGCCGCTCAAACTGCATATAAGAGATTAACTTAGAACGGCTGAACTGGTCGCCACTCAAACAGTTCTTTCTAAATAGCTCTTTGGGGCGCGTTGAAAATTTACGCAAAAAAAGCCCAATCACTCAACTGGTGAATGACTGGGCTTTTCTGTAGCAGAATTTCAAATAGATCAAGTCATGCTATTACTATTTGGAAACACCGACATCTATGATGCCTACAGGTTACAGTGATTATTGAGACTCATGGACGTGTAACCCTTTGATGTTTACAAACTCTTTGATGCCAAAGCCACCGTGCTCACGACCGTGACCCGAGTTCTTCACCCCACCAAATGGTAATGCAGGGTTTGCAAGCCCGTAGCCGTTGATGTAAACCATACCAGTATCGAACTCTTCACGCGCCAGACGTATGGCTTTTTCTTCGTCTTTAGAAAATATCGCGCCACCTAAGCCATAACGACTGTCATTAGCAATGCGCAATGCGTCATCCTGATCCTTTGCACGTATTAGCGATGCTACTGGACCAAACAACTCATCGTCGTACGCAGGCTGGCCCTCTTTCACGTTTTCCAAGATAGTCGCTGGGTAAAAGCTACCTTTGCCTTCTGGCAGTTTACCGCCAACGGCTATAGTAGCGCCTTGATTCACACTGTTTTCTACTTGCTCGTGTAGCTTCTCTTGTAAATCTTTGCGAGCCAGTGGACCAAAATCAGAATTTTTATCCATTGGGTCGCCGAACTGCTTACTTTCAAACTTTTCAACGATGCGCTTACGGAAGTCATCATACAAGCTGTCTACGATAATAAAACGCTTGGCTGCGACGCAAGTTTCGCCATTGTTGATGAGACGGGCTTGAGTACAAGTATCCACAGCCAGATCCAAGTCCGCATCTTCTAAAACGATGAAGGCATCGTTGGAACCCAACTCTAGTACCACCTTTTTGAGAGCCTTTGCCGCTTGCTGACCGACGATACTACCGGCACCATCACTGCCCGTTAATGTCACACCGCGGACTTTGTCATGACCGATTAACTCTTCTGACTGATCATGATCAATTAAAATCGTGCGGAAGAGATCGTTGGGCAGATCAGACTCGTGAAAAATTTTCTCAATCAATAAACCAGAGCCAGTAACATTAGACGCATGCTTTAACAAGACGCTATTGCCTGCCATCAAGTTGGCGACAGCATAGCGGAATACTTGGTAAGCGGGAAAATTCCAAGGCTGCATACCGTAGATAACGCCGATCGGTTGATAAGTCACAATGCCTTTCTTTAGGCCTTCGATGTCACGTTCGTCATCAGCAAGCGCCGTCACCCCTTTCTCGGCGGTATAATCACAAATCGCTTTGCATAGGTCAATTTCTTGCAGGCTTTGACTGTAGAGCTTACCTCGCTCTTCGGTCATGAGCTCAGACAGCTCTTTTTTGTACTTCATTAGCGTTTTACCGATAGACTGAATGACTTTGGCACGCTCTTCATGAGTGGTTTTGCGCCATTCTGAAAACGCCTGATGTGAGGCTTCAACGATCTCGTTGACCTCATCTTTGCTCATATAATTATATTCTTTGATTTTTTCGCCCGTGGCTGGGTTTATAGTAGTAATGTCTGTCATCGTTATTATCCTTATGTGTGAAGATGTTTTGTTGCTTTAACTGAGTCGAAACTGTCGAGACTCAGATACATATTGGTTGGGAGTGATATGCCATAAATACTGAAACTGTCTTTTTCTTATGTGTTGTTATTCTTGTGTGCTGTCGTTCTCGTGTGCTGTCGTTTTCGTTTTCCTTGATTGACACCCACTATAGCAAAGCGTTTCGTAAGTTGGTTTACAGAAAATATTAAAGTGTGACTAAGATGTTAAGAGTGTGACTGAGTCGTTAATTTGAGCCGAACTGTGTATCCGACCCCAAAAAAATAGACGCCAACAAAAACAAATGCCAATAAAAAAACCAACCCCTAGGCTGGTTTTCATTGGCATCGTGTAAACTGGCATCGTGTGAAATAGTGAGCAATGTGGCTCTACGCTAAAGAAGACGCTAGAAGATATGATTTATCACTGGTATGTCTTGGGGCGGATTTTCCTCCTCTGCTACCACTTGACGTGCCACATGCATGATTAACTGACGCAACCATCGGTGCGCTGGATGATGCTGTAATAAAGGTGACCATGCCATCGTCAGCTCAAACTCAGGAATAAAAAATGGTGGTTCTTCCATCATGATGCTGTCGTTATCGGCTTGCATGCGTGCCACCCGCGTAGGCAATGTAGCGATTAAGTCTTTGTTCGCTGCGAGCATCGCTGGCATCTGATAATGACGGGTAAAAACACTGATTTGACGTTTTTGACCCAAGCGTTGTAGAGCTTGGTCAATGGATCCTAGGCCACCTGATTTTTCTGGATTCACGCCAAAACCGACACCCATGCCTGTTTTAGATACCCACACGTGCTGGGCTTTTAGATAGTTTTTGAGGTTGAAACGGTTTGCGTAAGGGCTTTCAGCAGACAACAAACAGCTAAAAGTATCACGCCACACCAATACTTGGTGAAAGCTCTGTGGAATTTCATTAAATCGATTGATTGCTAGATCTACACGTCCCTGCTCCATATCACGATAGGAAACATCTGACGGTGTCAAAAAGTCCAAAATTACGTTGGGCGCTTCCGAGCGTAGTGCCTTTACCAGTTTTGGCACCAAGGTCGCTTCCGCATAATCTGAAGTCATAATGCGAAAAACGCGCGAAGTACTATAAGGACGAAACTCAGTACGCGGCTCTAATACTTGCGTTAAGTCGGCCAAGATTTCACGAATACGAGGTTGTAATTCCAAAGCCCTTTCAGTCGGTGTCATCCCTTCAGATGAACGTACCAATAATGGATCGTTAAAAAGTTTACGTAACCGCCGCAAAATATTGCTCATCGCAGGTTGCGTAATGCCAAGCTGCTCGGCCGCACGAGTGACGTTTTTTTCACGTAATAAAACGTCTAAATGTACCAACAAATTTAAATCTACTCGCTGCAAATTCATATAATATATTCTCTTGCCTTTGAATAAATGCCTCTACAACGCCGGCATTTTCAGTACTGTTTTCGCTAATTTACAGACTATAGCTGCGTGGTTTCACTCTTTGCCTTTTAATTTACTTCAAAACCCATCAATCATAACGCACTTTATCTGTCTTAAGATCATGTTATCTA
>NZ_JAKDUI010000120.1 GCF_030457785.1 Psychrobacter sp.
TATGAGCATTACCTAAGAAACCCCTACCTCTAAGGTAGTGGGTAGTTCATGCATTCTCATTTAGCGGCCACAAATTTGCGGCCGCTAAATAGATAGTATTAGGTGCTCAGTGGCCACATGCCTAGCGCACTGCCAAGTTTTTACTAGCAGGATAGCTGACTTGAGAGGTTGAGCTTATCACTTTCGTCTGCTGACTCGGTAGATCGAACTCCCATGAAATCATGCCTTGATTGTCATTCCAGTCACGCTCAGTTACTGGTGGCGTATGATTGACTGTCACGTTGAGCGAATCATCTTGGCTGACAGGCTCACTGCCCAGTACCTGCAGTCGCATAGTACGACTGTGCTGGTTGGTGAATTCGTATGCTTCGGTTTTGGTCAGTGTTTGCGTGCGGTTAAACGCGCCCTTATCGCCCTGCGTATCTTCATCAGCTATTTGTTTGACGATCGTATTGCGATCAATACCGAAACCAATACCTTGCTCTTTTAGAGTCTGATAACTGTATCTTGATTGTCCGATATAGTTATCGTCTCGGTATAGCTGCATCGACCCATCAACCCAAGCAGGTGTCAAGAATGGCGCAGATGCGTACCAGTAGCCCGCGGCTTCTACACCAGGCGTACTACGAATCCATAGATTACTAGTACCAGACTGCTCATCAATCACTGTCCGTACGTGTCGGCCATCACTTGGAATGCTGACCCGCTGTGGCAGTTTGTACTCTATGATGCCATTTTTGTTTTGGCTGCTCACAGTAAAGGTCGGCAGCTCAGGCGCAGGAGCACCGTCACTAATTCTGGCATAAGCTGGCGCAGCCATCTCTTCTACCATGGGTACTGGGAGATGATCATCAGCCATCATTCTAGATTCTTCGTCATATAAAGAGAGACGCTCCACCCGAGGTAGCTGACCAGTGGTGTTTTGATTTGGGTTGACCGAGCTTAGCGTTAAAGGAATATTTAACCAGTTCTCCCCTGTTTGCTGAGCGATGATGGCCGATGCACTGATATTCAACTGCTCAGTATTGGTGTCTAGACGCGCTTGATAGGTAGGCTGCCAACTGGCACCACGCACTTGGTAATGCAGCTTGATAGAACTTGGTGTGCGGCTGGCAGTACGGACACTGACTTGCGTCACGCTATTGCTGGTCGAAGTCGCGCCACCTGCCATGAGCTGATTCAGGTCGTCTTGCGCTTGTGCTTGGCGCTGTTGAATATCTAAGATTCGTTTGTTGATAGCAACCGCTTGTGTCTCTAGATCCTGCGCGTTGCTGGCTAATGTACCATCGGTACTGATTTGCGTGACCTTCGTCAGGTTTTGCATATATGACTTTGCCAGATTGGCAGCTTCTAGCTCTGCTGTGATATCGGCTAAGGTAGCCTGCTGAGCCTGCACCTCAGTGTCTCCTTGGTACTGACACTGCGCTGCTTGCTCACCGCTTAGGGTTTCTATGCTGACTTCACCAACATTGACACCGCTACCCGCTTGCACACTCAAACTATCTTTATCAAGATAAGGCGACAAACATGAAAATATGAGCGTCTGTTCACCACTACCGTTGATTGGCAATGCACGAGTAACGCTAGCCAAGCCCTGATAAATAGTGACTTGCTCGATACTGCTATTTGCTGCTTGGGCAGGCGCTATGCCTAAAGCAGCAAGGCTGAATAAACCCAAAGGTGTCACGATTTTTATCGAGCAATATTTTTCAGTGACAGTGAATACTTTTCGTACTTTAGATAAATAAGCTTGCATTATTATTCCCTTAAACACACGATAATTTTATAAGTATTGTTTATTAGCGCAAGCCTACGTTATCCGACGCTTTAGCAAATACCCTATATGGACAGTCTTACATAACACTTATCTTGAACCACTTTTTGTATATTAACTGTTTTCTGTCTTTGTTTCTATTCTCATTAAGACGTTACGCATATTGTTACATGCGCCTAGCCAGACCCTAATTTGGTATGACTAACTGGCTATTTTTGCTATTATGACCAACATTCTATTATCAAATACTATGATGCCCTTATGAAGATTCATCCTCAGTACGATCCCGTAGCGTTGGCCTTGGGGCCTGTAGAAGTACACTGGTATGGCCTAATGTATTTGTTGGCATTTGCTGCTGCTTTCGGCTTGGCTTGGTACCGTAGTTCTAAACGCGATAACTGGACCACCGATATGGTCTCAGATTTGGTGTTTTATGGCGCGCTGGGTGTGATTTTAGGCGGGCGTATTGGCTACGTGCTGTTTTATCAATTCGGTGAGGTACTACAAAACCCAACCTATCTTCTCAAAGTCTGGGAAGGCGGTATGTCGTTTCATGGCGGCTTCCTCGGTGTCATGTTTGCCATGTGGTTTTTTGCCCGCAAATACAAAAAAACAGCTTTCCAAGTGTTCGATTTTATCGTTCCTTGTGTGCCGACGGGATTGTTGTTTGGCCGCCTCGGCAACTACATCAATGGTGAGCTTTGGGGCCGTGTCTCTGATGGTGGCTACAATTGGCTGACGTATTTCCCACAAGCGGCTGCCTTTGATATGCAGCAACTGCAGACCAACCCAGAGCTACAAGAGCTGATGCTCGAAGTGAATGGGCAGTACTTACTTCCTCGTCACCCATCGCAATTATACGAAGCATTGGCGGAAGGGCTGCTATTATTTATCTTCTTATGGTGGTATTCGTCAAAACCGCGTCCACGTATGGCAGCAACCGCCATTTTCTTGCTGGGCTACGGCGTCAGCCGCTTTATCATCGAATTCTTCCGTCAGCCAGATGCTGACCAAGGATTTATCTTGCTAGGCTGGATGACCAAAGGTCAGATGTTAAGTGCGCCAATGATTATCGTGGGCTTCGTCCTACTGATTTATGCTTACAAACGTGGCATTTATGACTGGGGCAAGCAAGCCGCTTACTAGGCAGATATTGTCATCAAATACCCTACAGATAGCGACATCCAATATATATTTTGATATCGTAGAAGAGCATCCTTATGAGCACTAGCAGTTACAACAGTAAAAACGAGCAAGCTTACTTGGACTTGCTACGCCACGTTATGAGTGAAGGCACCGAAAAAGGTGATCGCACCGGTACAGGCACGCTTAGCCATTTTGGTGCACAGCTGCGTTTTGATTTGGCGTCAGGGTTTCCCCTATTGACCACCAAAAAAGTACACTTTAAGTCTATCGTCTATGAGCTACTTTGGTTTTTAAGCGGTAGTACCCACGTTGATTATTTACAAAAACACGGCGTTCGTATTTGGAATGAATGGGCAACGGCAGAGCAGACAGCACGTTTTAACCGCCCTGCTGGTGATTTGGGGCCCGTTTATGGTCATCAATGGCGCAATTATGGTGCTACCAAAAGCGAAGACGGCCGCTACAATAACGATGGGGTCGATCAAATCACCCAGGTCATCGACCAAATCAAAACTAACCCCAATTCCAGACGATTAATTGTCTCTGGCTGGAATCCAAGCGAGGCGGAGCAAGTTGCATTGCCGCCTTGCCACACGCTATTTCAATTCTTTGTGGCGGATAACAAATTATCTTGCCAGCTTTATCAACGCTCAGCAGATTTATTTTTAGGAGTGCCGTTTAATATCGCTAGCTATGCGCTACTAACCCATATGGTCGCACAGGTTTGCGGACTAGAAGTTGGTGAGTTTATTTGGACAGGCGGTGATTGTCACATTTATCAGAACCACCGTGAGCAGGTCGAATTGCAACTGACACGTTCGCTTTATAGCTTGCCAACGTTGACACTTAACTCTGACGTTGATGATATTTTTGCCTTCCAATACGAAGATATTTGCGTTGATGGTTATGAGTCGCACCCTGCGATCAAAGCAAAAGTAGCCGTATAAAACCGATTGCTTCCGTCTTTTTTCCAATAAAGATAATAAAGGATACATTATGAGTTACGCCCACACTGAAATTGCCCAAATCGCTGCCATCAGTAGCAACCGCTGCATCGGGAAAAATAATGAGCTACCTTGGCATGTCTCAGCCGACTTACAGCACTTCAAAAAAATGACGACCAAAGCAAATGCCGATTCGATTCAAGGTATCGTGGTTATGGGCCGTAAAACTTTTGAGTCAATGGGCAGCAAGCCATTGCCAAAGCGTGTTAGCTTCATTATCAGTAGCCAGACAGATTATGCGGAAAAAAATGATCTGCAAGACCGTGACGATGCTCATGTGGTGCATAATCTAGATGATGCTTTGACGCAAGCCGCTAGCCTAGCGCATGGTGCGCACCTTGATACGATTTGGGTGATTGGCGGTGAGCGTGTATTTAGCGACGCCTTTATGTATACCGACCGTATTGAGCTGACTCATGTCGATACTGAGATCACGGACGGTGATGCTTTCTACCCAGAACTACCCAGTGAATTCGAAGTATCAGAAGAGTCTGAGCGGATGCACGATGAGAAAACTGAGTTGGGCTTTAGATTTGTGACTTATAGAAAAACTGCTGAATAGTAGTTGATATATGTTAAGACATTAAAAATGGGGCTCTCCTAGATTATTCTAGAACAGCCCCATTTTTATTTATCCAACGATAGCAAATCACTGTTAAGCACATCATGCTAATAACACTCACCAACAAAGTTAATCGCATCACTCATCTACCAACCTACTCATGCAACACTTTATAAATGGTTTTTGCCAGTACTGGACCAATGCCCTGCACACCTGATAGCTCTATCTGCGAGGCACCTAGCAACTGCTGCATACCCCCGAAGTGATTGAGCAAATCACGTCGGCGCTTTTCACCCAGCCCTGGTATCACTTCTAACACTGAGGATGAACGACGCTTATCACGTTTTTTACGGTGCGCTGTAATGGCAAATCGATGCGCCTCGTCACGAATATGCATCAATAAATGCAGCGCTTTGCTGTCCATCGGTAGATCAAGCGGTTCGTGGTTGATAAAGTGCAACACCTCAAGCCCTGCCTTACGCCCCTCGCCTTTGGCGACACTGATAAGTAACGTATCATCGAGAATACCCAGCTCGGTCAACACTTCTTTGGCAATGCCCAGCTGCCCTTTGCCTCCATCAATCAGCAACAAATCTGGCAATGGTTGCTTTTTATAGCGGCGCGTCAGCACTTGCTTCATCGCAGCATAATCATCACCACCTTGAATATCATGAATCGTATATTGGCGATAATCACGCTTGCGCGCACCACCTTGGTCAAACACCACACAACTACCGACGGTCGCCTCACCCATAGTGTGAGAGATATCAAAGCACTCGATACGATCAATAGTGCGATCAGTGACATCGGCCAACACATCTTTTAGCGCACCAAAGCGCGAATGCAGCTCAAGATAATCACCGAGTTTGGTCTTGAGTGCATTATTAGTATTAAGTTTGGCTAAATCCAACCATTCTGAACGATGTTCACGCACACTGGTTTTGAGCACAACCTTGCTACCAAAGTGTGTCACCAGCGCTTCGCTAAGTGCTTGTTGATCAGGCAGCTCATGACTGAGTATCACCTCTGCAGGTAAGTCATCGGTCACCTGAAAATAAAAAGAACTAATAAACGCAGACAAGTTATCCGCTAGTGGCTCGCTGCTATCAACATCGGGGAAGTAGTTTTTACCACCCAACACTCGCCCTCCGCGCACCGTCAACACATTGACACAAGTCATGCCTGCTTGACTGGCTATAGCAATCACATCAGCCTCACCTTGGACTGTATATACCGCTTGCCTTGCCTGCACTTCTCGCAGCATCGAGAGCTGATCACGATAAAAAACGGCTTTTTCAAAGTCTAATTTTTCGGCAGCGCTTTCCATTTTTTCGATTAAGGCACTGTGAATGTCGCTCGAGTCGCCTTTTAGAAAACGAATGGTATTATTTACATCCTCCGCATACTCTTCTGGAGAGACCAAGCCCACACAAGGTGCACGACAACGCTTAATCTGATACTCGAGGCAAGGTCGTTTACGTTGTTTAAAAAAGGTATTGCTACATTGGCGCATTTGAAACATTTTTTGCATGAGCACCAGTGTCTCTTTGGCAGCGTGTGCTGACGGAAAAGGACCAAAGAAACGACCTTTTTGATGATTTCCTTTACCACGCCCATACGCCAGCCTTGGATAAGGCTTATCTGCTGAAATGAAGACATACAGGTAGGATTTATCATCACGCAATAGCACATTATAAGGTGGGCGATACTCCTTGATGAGATTTTGCTCCAGCAGCAGAGCCTCAGTCTCACTACGCGTAATAATCGTCTCAATATCATGAATCCGCGCTACTAATGCTCGCGTCTTTGGATGGTCAATCGTCTTTGCAAAGTAACTATTTACCCGACTCTTCAACGATTTCGCCTTGCCAACATATAAAATATCACCATTCTTACCTAGCATCTTATAGACACCTGGTAAGTTGGGCAGGCGCTGAATCAAATGCTTAAGGCGGGCTTTTTTGTCATCGATAGGACTCGACTCTGAGACATTAACCATAAAATTTGTTGCTCTCAAGATACTAATACATCACTATTGATGGGGCGATGTCTTTGGTTTTGCAAGCCACCATCGCTTACCAGCCGTATCAACTGTCTGCTCAAACATAAAAAAACCAGCACAAGGCTGGTTTTTTATTTTTGCTCTAAATATCGTTGAGGTTCACGCATTGCTATATTTTATGCATCACCCTAACAAAACACCAGATTACTGACGGAAGTTAGGCAACAGCGCTGGGATACCCGGTAACATACCGACTACCGCCATTACACCTGTCAATACGATGAAAGTAATCACAGGGATAATCCAACGATTCATTTTTGACAAGTTCGCACTACGTTCTTTTGAACCAATCAGTCCTAGGTTATCAAGTACAAGCGTGATCGACCAACCAAATGCAGGGTTAACCAGTGCTGAAGCGAATACAACAATCGCAGCTGACTGTGTTGTCTTGCCTTCACGTGTCATTTCCATGCCTGCTTCCAGTAGCGGAATGAAGACACCAACAATCAGTGCTACACACATCACGGGCTCCCAAATGGCCAAATCCATTGGATAACCCCAAATACCTGCTATCAGACAGAATATACCTGTGAGCACCGCACCTGCTGGGATCGGACGCTTCGCGATCGCTGCTGGTACAATATAAGTACCCCATGACGATGCAAAGTTAGCACCACCCAATACAGAGCCTGCCACCTGACGAATAGAGGCACTTGTCATTGTATCGTCGATATCCATTTGGACACGCTCAGTACGCTGTGGATAGCTGATTTTTTGGAAGACTTGGTGACCTAAGAAGTCTGGCGACCACATAGCAACCGCCAAGACTGCAAATGGTAAGACCACAACGAAACTTTCAACCGTTGGGAATCCCAACATCCAACCAGTGTTTTCACCCCACCAGTACATTGGGTTCATATTTGGCAGACCTGGTGCTGTCTCAAAGGCAAACGGTGCGCCCATCGCGAAGGCAACTCCACCACCCAATAAGCAGCTCAGCGGTACGGCAAGCCAACGCTTTTGGAAGTTTTCTAACACGGCATACAGCACAATCGTCAGTAAAATGACCACAAAAGCGATATGCGCCATGCCTATGCCTTCTGCCCAAGCAAACAGGTTTTTGACTTGCGAAATAGTTCCGACGAAGCCTAAGTAGAGCAACAGGCCACCACACACGCCTTTACTGGTTAAGTTTGCTAGCAGACTCCCCCCTTTACTGATTGCCAGTAATAGTCCAAAAGCACCGATGAGCAAACCAAAGGCCATCGGGTGACCACCAGCAGCAACTACGATCGGAATCAGAGGGATCAACGGACCATGCGTACCAGCAAGGTTAGCAGTCGGTAGCAAAAAGCCAGAGAACAGGATAACGAAGAAGGCAACGATTAATAGCTCATAGCGAACGTTTTCTAAAACGAAAGCATCGCCTAGCCCTAAAGGGCCAGCAAAAGTAGCGGCAATAGCACCAACCATGACGACCTTACCAATGGTCGCTGCCATCGCTGGAATAGTATCTTCAAATTCAAAACGATAATCACGGAAGGGTAAGTTGACGCTCCAGCGCTTCGGCTGCATGATCTGTAGTTCATGGTTTAGATAGTCATCACGGGTATCAAAGCTTGAACTGGGTTTGTGCAAATCAAGGTAGCTACCAGATGGTTCGCTGTCGTGATTGGATGATGGTTGATTAGAACCTGGAGAGGGTATCTGAGTATTACTCATCACATTTCCTTATGTCGATTGAGGCTTCTATTGACTAGTAATGTACTGATTCGAACTATATATAAGATAGTGTCCAGCGCAAATTCTTGGCTATTGTATGCCATAAGAACTTTAATTGCG